>JBDNGI010000468.1:0-7471 GCA_041689345.1 Halanaerobiales bacterium | reverse complement strand
TCTATCCGATATAGCACCTAATCCCTTTGCCAGATCGATAATACTTGAATTCAGTCAAGATGAAAGGGAACATGCCTATGAACTACAACAGGCTTATGAAGCACTTACAGATAAAAATTATAGACCCCCAGGTGAAATGGAATATGAGTTTGAAATTGATAATTATATAAAAGCATTAGAAGAAAGGGTCTTAGAAGAAACTAATGATTATAAAAAATATAAAGAATACTATATAATGACTAATAATCCGGTTTTAAGAGATATATTTTTCAATACAATGCATGATGAGGCCTATCACGCCACCAGAGAACTATACTTAATCAATATGGAAATGATGAGGGGGATAATGATGGATAATAAGCAAGATGAAATCTTATTTGAAATGCGAGATATGATGAGCAATATGTTGAAGATGATGGAATCTCTGATGGAATTGATGCCTGATAAAAGCCAGAGTACAGAGCAAACAAAAACTACTAAAACTCAAAAGAAAGAATAATTTGGCTGAACAACGATAGTTTACCATGGATACAATTAGTAAAAAGAATTAATGTCAGGGGATTAAAGAATTCCCTGACATTATTGTCATCTTTTACATAATATTTACAACCGTCTCAACAGCATTACTAAGACCTCCAGGGCCTAATTTGAAGGTCATCCCTTGAATTTCTATAAGTAAGGGATAAATGCGCCAAGTTCTAAATAAGTCTTCTTATCTTAATCTATATCCCCTAATAGTATCTCTTCTTTTTGATCTTCTTATTCCATTTCTAGTGTCACCAGGACTTTCTTCTATAATATTATTATCCATCGTCTGCTCACCTGTAACTATCGGCTGTGATGGATTTAAATTGGGGAATTCCTGTACCTGTGGATTAAGATCAAGAAAATCTTCATAAACTATCAATTCCACAGTTGATTCTGTTGCCAGATCTTCAAAAACTTCAGCAATTCTAGGAATTCTTTGCCGTGGAAATTGTCGACTCCGTGGAACATTAGCCTGACGTGGTAATAATCCTCTGCTTATATTTATAGGCATAAAATATAGCCTCCTGTAAAATTATTATCTCAACGGCGTTACTAAGACAACTGCTTCTAAAAGTTGGGTAAATGCCATCAAGTTTTGAAATAAGTGTACCTTTATATCAAAATTTTAACTGCTTATCATGGGACTAAAGATTCAGGTTGAATCTTTTCTGAATCCAGTCTTCTGTATATAATTTAGTATATGATTAATATGTTAAATAGTTATAATATTTAATAAAGAAATCTTTTTGTTATTATAAGATTTAATTTCTTCCATCTGTGGAATAATAAATAAAAGGCACTTAAAGGAGTGATGTGTTTGCAAAAGTATAATAACAAATTCAAGTTAAGAATGATGGAAATGCCCACTGAAAATCATCAGACTGCCGCCTGGACAAATATAGAGGGTCTCCAGGGTGAAGCAAGGGTTTTTCGACCCAGTTATATGGGAGCTGAGCAAGCGAAAGAATATGTAGATGAAAACGAAAAATAACTTTTAGTGCCTATTAATCAAAGGAGATAACATTTAATTTCTAGTTATCTCCTTTATTACATCTTCTCAAAATTTGAAATTTACTACCCGAAAACTCTCTCTTAAGCAAATTAAATATGGAATAGCTAAAGCCTGTATAATCTAAGTTATTAATCGATTCTCTCAATACTTTGATGGAAGTTTGCTAGTCTGGTATATTCCTCAGCATGTAATTTTAATTTAGCAATTTCAGATTCTGATAACTCTCTAACTACTTTACCAGGGACACCCAGGACTAGACTTCCTGATGGAACTTCTTTTCCTTCAGGAATAAGAGCACCAGCACCTATAATGGAATTTTCTCCAATAATAGCATTGTTTAAAATAGTTGCACCCATACCAATAAGGCAATTGTCCTTAACAGTACATCCATGTAAGACAACCCCATGTCCAACTGTTACATCATCCCCTATATTTAAGGGTGCATTATGATCAACATGAAGAGAACAATTTTCCTGAATATTGCTGTTTTCTCCTATATTAATTTCTGCTAAATCTCCCCGCAACACAGAATTATACCAAATACTGGAGCCAGTTTTAATATGTACATTAGCAATTATCATACAACCTGGTGCCAAAAAAGTATTTTCAGCAATTACAGGTTCTTGCTTATCAATCTTATAAAGCATTTCATCATCTCCTATTAATATCTTGATATATTTTTTGATTGTAACAATATCAAGCCTATTCTCAGTTATCATTACCCTTCTATTTTACTTTATAATACAATTAAAATAAAGTATTCTAATCAAATACGCATTAAATTTACTATTTAATATAAGAATTGCAAATGTTTCTTCCTTATATTTAGTAAATTTATTTATTATCGTTATAGTACTATGCCTCTCCACATAAAAAGCTGACCAAATGGCCAGCTTTTTAACTTCATTTTTATAGATTAATTAATTGTAAATCTAGCTATATTTCATTTCTGCTAAACGCTTATAGCTCTCATAACGGTCTTTGGCATCTTTCTCTGCTTTAGCATATAATTCTTCGGCAATTTCCGGAAAGGTATTCTGTATCTGAGTGAATCTTATTTCTGACATCATAAAATCCTTTACTGATTCTTTTGGCTCTTTGGAATCCATTACAAAAGGATTCTTTCCTTGTTCTTTCAACATAGGATTATATCTATATAGATGCCAATATCCTGTCTCTACAGCTTTCTTTTCCTGAGCAACAGATGTGCCCATTCCAGTCTTAATACCATGGCTAACACATGGTGTATATGCTATTATTAGTGAAGGACCATCATATTGTTCTGCCTCTAAAATAGCCTTGATAGTCTGGTTCATATTGGCACCCATGGCAACTTGAGCTACATAAACATAACTATAGCTCATAACCATCATACCCAGGTCTTTCTTCTTTGTTCTCTTACCCGAAGCAGCGAATTTAGCAGCTGCGGCTGTTGGAGTAGCTTTTGATGATTGACCTCCAGTATTTGAATAAATCTCAGTATCATAGACCAAGACGTTAACATCTTCACCTGCTGCTAATACATGATCTAGACCACCATATCCAATATCATAGGCCCAACCGTCACCACCAATAATCCATTGAGACTTCTTAATCAAGAAATCTTTATTTTTTATAATATCTTGTATAATCTTATTCCCCGAATATTTGGGATCACCAATTACTTGTAATAATTTAGCACTAGCATCTTTAGACGCCTCACCATTATCCATTGTATCTATCCAGGCTTTAAAGTCGTTTTTACAATTAGCATCAAGTTCAGAATCCAGTCCATCTTCCATTATATTCTTAAGTCTTTGTCTAATCTGACTTACTGCTAGAAACATACCAAATCCAAATTCCGCATTGTCTTCAAATAATGAATTTGCCCAGGTAGGTCCTTTACCTTCTGGAGTAGTTGTAAATGGTACAGATGTTTCACTACCACCCCAAATCGAGGAACATCCAGTAGCATTAGCAATCATCATCCGGTCACCAAATAATTGAGTTGCCAAAATAGTATAGGCAGGCTCACCACAACCAGGACAGGCCCCATGAAATTCCAGTAACGGTTTAGCAAACTGACTTCCCTTGACTGTAGTTTTCTTCATTAAATTGTCCTTATATGTTACATTATTAGCAACAAACTCCCAGTTCTCTAATTGTCGTGGTATTTCTTCCTCAGCATTAACCATAACAAGGGCTTTATCAGGAGCAGGACAGATATCAGCACAATTTGCACACCCTGTACAGTCCATTGTACTGACCTGAATACGATAATGATAACCTTCTTTACCAGGTAATTTGGCTTCTTTAGTTTCAAAGGTATCTGGTGCATTATTTTTCTCTTCTTCATCAAGAAGGAAGGGTCGAATTACTGCATGTGGACAGATATAAGCACACTGATTACATTGAATACAATTCTCCGTCTGCCACTGTGGAACCAATACTGCTATTCCGCGTTTCTCGTAGGCAGTTGTTCCCATAGGGAATGTACCATCTTCCATACCTTCAAAGACACTAACAGGTAGTTCATCTCCTTCTCTACGAGCAGCTGGTCTTTTGAGGCGTTTCATGAAATCTGGTTCATCTTTAACAGGATAGTCATCATCTTCATCTTCATCTTCAGCATTTTTCCACTCAGCTGGTACATCTACATGAATTAATTGTTCCAGAGACATATCTACCGCTTTATTGTTCATGTCAACAATTTTTTGGCCTTTTTTACCATAGGTCTTTTCTATAAATTCTTTCAAATATTCAATAGCATCTTCAATAGGAACAACATCTGTTAGTTTAAAGAATACTGTCTGCATAACCATATTTATTCTGTTACTCAAACCAACTTCCTGGGCTATACTAACGGCATCAATAATATAAAAGTCAATGTTCTGATCTACAATATAACTTTTGATGGAAGCCGGTAGTTTTTCATCTAATTCATCCTGACTCCATGGACAATTTAAAACAAAAGTTCCATTTTCTTTTAGGCCTTTTAATATATCATAATGATAAACATAGGACTTATTATGACAGGCAACATAATCTGCATCATAAACTAAATATGAGGATTTAATTGGTTTTTCACCAAATCTTAAATGTGAAATGGTAGTACCACCCGATTTTTTACTATCATAAGCAAAATATCCCTGAGCATATAAATCTGTTTTATCACCAATTATCTTTATGGCCATCTTATTAGCCCCGACAGTACCATCAGAACCTAATCCCCATAACCTACAACTTATAGTCCCTTCAGCTGTTGTATCAACAATATCATCTTCCGGAAGCGAGGTGTTTGTCAGGTCATCAACTATGCCAACAGTAAATTGCTTTTTGGGTGAATCAGTTTTTAAATTATTAAAAACTGAAATTATTTGAGAAGGCCTTACATCTTTCTGGCCTAATCCATATCTTCCACCAACAATGACTGGTTGTTTTTCTCTACCATAAAAAAGACTCTGTATATCTTCATATAGAGGTTCTCCTAATGCTCCAGGTTCTTTGGTTCTATCCAATACAGCAATTTTTTTTACAGTATCTGGGAAAACATCAAGGAAATATTTTTTGGAAAAAGGCCTATAAAGATGGACTTTAATCATTCCTACTTTTTCGCCCTTATTCATTAAATAATCAATTACCTCTTCAGCAACATTACAAGCCGATGCCATTGCCACTACAATATGTTCTGCATCTTCTGCTCCATAATAGGTGAATGGTTTATATTCCCGTCCAGTAATGTTACTTATCTCCTGCATATATTCTGCTACTATATCAGGAACTTCCTCATAAAAACGATTACCTGACTCCCTATGCTGAAAATAAAGATCTGGATTCTGTGCTGTACCTCTAAGTACCGGTCTATCTGGATTAAGTGATCTATTCCTAAAGGCATCAACTGCATCATAATCAATTAATTTATCAAAAACATCATAATCCATGACTTCAACCTTATTAATTTCATGAGAAGTTCTAAAACCATCAAAGAAATGTAGGAATGGAATTCTTGATTTAATGGCTGATAGATGAGCTATTCCACCTAAGTCCATTACCTCCTGAACACTACTAGAAGCAAGTATTGCAAAACCTGACTGTCTTGTTGCCATTACATCTGAGTGTTCACCAAAGATAGAAAGGGCATGTGTTGCTACTACCCTTGCACTAACATGGAATACTCCCGGCAGATACTCTCCTGACATCTTATACATATTAGGGACCATAAGTAGTAACCCCTGTGAAGCTGTATAAGTTGTTGTTAATGCACCACCCTGTAAAGATCCATGAACAGCTCCAGCCGCTCCTGCTTCAGACTGCATCTCTGTAACTCTTACCTGTTGTCCAAATAAATTTTTCTTACCCTGGGCAGACCAGAGATCTACCATCTCTGCCATTGGCGAAGATGGTGTGATCGGATAAATTGCCGCTACATCAGTAAAAGCATATGATACATATGCAGCAGCTTCATTTCCATCCATTGTTTTCATTTTTTTTACCATATTGTAACCTCCGTATTAATTAATTTTACTAAAAATTGTTTCATTAATCTCAATAAATCTTCTTTATTTTAGTATTGTTCTTTTAAAATTAAAAATACCTATTTTTTTGATAAAGTTTTACTTCTTATAGGCAAATTACTTATCTGCTTAAATTTCAAATAGAGTTAAAAGATTGAATGATTGGTAGTCCAATGATATAATTGTATTAAGAATAATAATACATATAGGAGGTAAATATGAAAAATTTTCAATTTTTAAGTTCAACAAAGATTATATTTGGTAAAGATACTGAACAAGAAGTCGGGAAGATAACAAAAAAACACAGTAACAAAATTCTACTACACTATGGTGGAGGTAGTATTAAAAGATTTGGACTTTATGACAGGGTTATTCAATCATTAAAAGAATCTAATATAGAATTTATAGAACTCGGAGGAGTTCAACCAAATCCAAGATTGAGCCTGGTTCATGAAGGTATTAACCTATGCCGTGAACATGATATTAATTTTATCCTTGCAGTTGGTGGGGGTAGTGTAATAGACTCTGCTAAAGCAATTTCATTAGGCGTGCCCTACCAGGGAGATGTTTGGGATTTTTATAGCGGCCAATCTGAACCTGAAACCACTTTACCCCTGGGAGTTATACTCACAATACCAGCCGCTGGTAGTGAGGCCAGTAAGAGTACAGTCATTACCAAAGAAGAAGGTGGTTTAAAACGAGGTTTTAATCATGAACTCAATCGACCTGTTTATGCAATTATGAATCCAGAAATCACTTATACTCTACCACCATACCAGACTGCCTGTGGTATAGTCGATATGATGGCACATATTATGGAAAGATACTTTACTAATATTTCACATGTTGACCTAACTGATGGTTTATGTGAGAGTGCTTTAAAAACAATAATTAAAAATGCCTTAATTGTTATGGATGAACCTGAAAACTATAATGCCCGTGCAGAAATAATGTGGGCTGGTACATTAGCTCATAATGATCTATTGGGTACTGGTAGAATTGGTGACTGGTCTTCACACCTTATAGAACATGAGATAAGTGGAATTTATGATGTGGCACATGGTGCTGGACTCGCTGTAGTATTCCCGGCCTGGATGAAATATGTTTATAAACATAATCTTAATCGTTTTGTTCAATTTGCCACTGCTGTTTTTAATGTAGATCAAGATTTTGATAATCCAGAGAGAACTGCTCTAGAAGGTATTTGGAGACTAAAACAATTTTTTAATAGAATAGGAATGCCTACTAGTTTAGAAGAACTAAATGTTCCTGCTGACCGCCTCGAAGAAATGGCAGAAAAGTGTAAAAGGCCTAACAATGGTAAACTGGGCAGTTTTGTAAAATTATCAGCAGAAGATATCCTAACAATTCTTAAAATAGCTGACAGTTAAATCAACTCTAAAGCTATAGATACTATTTAGTAAACTCAATTGTCTTC
>JBDNGI010000467.1:0-2836 GCA_041689345.1 Halanaerobiales bacterium | reverse complement strand
GGCTATGATTTTAAATTTATTGATAGCTGGTTTATTTGGTTTTTTAATTCCCTTAGGTTTAAAATCAATGGGGGTCGACCCGGCCCTGGCATCGGCAATATTTCTAACTACTGCCACAGATGTCTTTGGTTTTTTTGTTTTTCTTGGCTTAGCAAAATTATTTTTGGAGTACTTGGTGTGAACTTAAGTTATAAAATAAATAATAATCGAGGTGATAACGCTTGCCAACATTAAAAGATATTGCAAAGGGAGCAGGGGTAACTGTTACTACTGTTTCGAGGGTACTGAATAATAGAGGGTATATAAGTGATGAAACCAGGGAAAAGGTATATCAGGTGATGAAAGAATTGAATTACCAACCAAATGAAATTGCTCGGTCCCTTTCCAGGAAAAAGTCCAATATTATAGGTTTGATAATCCCTACTATTGCCCACCCCTTTTTTAGTGAGTTATCATTTTATCTAGAGTATTATGCCTATAAAGAGGGTTATAAGTTAATGTTATGTAATTCCCAAATGGAGGCTAAGAAAGAGAAGGAATATATTGATATGTTACGGGCACATCAAGTAGATGGCTTAATATTAGCAAGTCATACCCTAGAGGTTGAAGATTATATTAATATAGACTTACCAATAGTAACCTTTGATAGGAAGGTGGGGAATATCCCATATATCACCTCAGATAACTACCAAGGCGGGAGTTTAGCTACAAATTTGTTAATAAATAAGGGGTGTAAGAAAATTGTTTATATTGGTGGTAACCTTAAATTGGATCTGTTAGCAAATATAAGATATGATGTTTTTTTGGAAATAGCAGAAAAAAGTGGGATAGAACATTTTATTGTTCAAACTGATTTGAATGGATTTAATATAGCTGAATATCGTAAATTGATTTTTGATTTATTGAAAGAGCATCCGGATATTGATGGTATATTTGCTAGTAGTGATTTAATAGCAGCTACTGTTATACGAGTGGCTCAAAGGGTTAACAAGAAAATACCTAAGGATATTAAAATCGTAGGATATGATGATATACAAGAAGCCTCCTTGTTTGTTCCTGAGATAACCAGTATTAGACAACCGATTAAAAAAATGGGAAGTATGGCTATAGAGGTACTAAAAAAACAAATTGATAAAGAAAAAATATCCAACTCTAATATAATAGCTGTAGAATTAGTTGAAAGAGAAACAACTTGATATTTCTCCCCCTGTCCGTTTTTACCATTACCAACAAAGCTTCCTAAAAAGATTATTAATGCTTAGAATTAGATTTCAATCGAAAAGAGATTGCTTATAATATGTTAAATATTCAAAATATATAAATTTATTATGTCAACCGCTTGACATAATATAAATATTAGTTTATAATTATATTTAAGTTAATCTTATGTCAACCTTATGTTAACCACTTAATGTAGTAAATTATTAGCTTAACCTTTGGTCTTATGTCAACCGCATGACATAAGACAATAGAAATCTTCTGTAGTTACAGTTTTTGACTTTTGTAAACTGTCTAATATAAAAAATTCTAATTAGTTAATGTTATATTTTAATTCGCAGCTATATTGAAGATAGACTTATGTTTGTTTTGTAATAAAGTAAGAAAATTGATTGTTTTGCAAAATTAAGTATTATTTAATAAATATCATCATGTAAGTCTTGGATGCACACAAGTAAGCTGATATACTGTAATTAGTTGTAAATTATCGCAAATTATCCTAATTTATTAGATATAGAATTCAAATATTAGGCTAAAAAAGGCTGGGTGAATTATTGTGCTGTCGAATTATTAAATGAAACATTAACTAGATTTAAGGTCTAGCTTAATTGCAGTTTATTTATAGCAGTATAAATAGATAAGGAGATATTCAATATGACTTTAAAGAATGAAATAATTTTGATTACTTATGCAGACAGTATGGGGGAAAATTTAAAGGACTTGAACCATATATTAAAAAAACACTTTAATGACGCAGTTGGTGGTGTTCATATTCTACCGTTCTTTCCATCTTCTGCTGACCGGGGTTTTGCCCCAATTACCTATCAAAAGGTAGATGAGGAATTTGGGGATTGGAGAGATATTTCAGGATTGTCTGAAGAATTTTATTTAATGTTTGATTTTATGATTAACCATATATCACGTCAATCTAAGTATTTTAAGAGTTTTAGAAAGGATAAAGATAGTTCCCTTTACGCAGATTTTTTTATTAGATATAAAGATTTTTGGTCTGATGGTGAACCAACTCAAGGGGAATTAGATCAAATATATAAAAGAAAACCTAGGGCACCATATATTAAGGTGGAATTTGAAGATGGTACTAGTGAAAAGGAATGGTGTACTTTTGATGAGTAACAGGTGGATCTTAACTTAAATTCTAAAGTGACTAGAGATTTTGTAGAACATTCCCTTTTAAGTATGGTGGAAAAGGGGGCTTCTATTATTAGGTTAGATGCCTTTGCATATGCTACTAAAAAACAAGGTACAAATTGTTTCTTTGTTGAGCCTGATGTCTGGGAGTTACTTAATTATGCCAGGGAGATTGTAGCACCCTATGATGTTGAAGTTCTTCCAGTAATCCATGAACATTACTCTATTCAGTTAAAATTAGCAGAGAAGGGGTATTGGGTATATGATTTTGCCTTACCAATGCTAATGCTTTACTCGCTATATAGCGGATCAAATAAGAGGTTGGTCAATTGGCTTAAACAGTGTCCCACTAAGCAATTTACTACTTTAGACACCCATGATGGTATTG
The DNA here is from genome assembly GCA_041689345.1 of Halanaerobiales bacterium. Classification (GTDB taxonomy): domain Bacteria; phylum Bacillota; class Halanaerobiia; order Halanaerobiales; family DTU029; genus JBDNGI01. The sequence continues at coordinate 81 of JBDNGI010000467.1, read as the reverse complement.
GAGTAGTTGATGTGAAAGGCTTAATGACTGATGAAGAGATTGATAAAACTAAAGAATATCTTTATGCTAGAGGTTCAAATG
>JBDNGI010000466.1:0-2144 GCA_041689345.1 Halanaerobiales bacterium | reverse complement strand
GTGAACATATACTGGTACCTACCTGGTTTAACCTGATACTCCTTATGTATTGTTTTATTCCAGCCGCTATCTCCTCCCAGACCGGAATGTAAGTGATCAATATTTAAGTAAATTCTATCTTCTTGTTTAAGTTCAAAGCTGTGGCTAGCTGCAGTATAATCTTCAACACTATTGTTATGAACATCAAAATGAAATAATTGATATCCCTCAATTTTCAATCCCTTACCATTATTATCAATTAAAGACAGCCATCTAACATCCTCTTTACCACCACATTCACAGGGTACAATATATGGGTAAATGTGCATTTAAGATAGAAACAGGTTACTCCGCCCAAGATTGGGTTTCTGATTTAATGGCTTTACCATTTTTTGCTGATTCTTCTATTAATAATGCTAAATAGTGATCCTGAGCTGCTTCAGCTATACCATAAAATTCAGGACCTCCTTCTACATAATCAGACATCTTTTGAAGAGATGAAGCAATAGCTATTTCATCATCTGTAATACGTCCTGGTATAAAAGGATTTTTATACACCCACTTATCTCCTGCCATAATCCCCTTTAAGTAATATCCCTCAAGATTTCCATCCTCACCGGCATTTAATCTTCTCAGTTCCATATCTACTGAAGTCTTGTAATCCTTTAGATATTTTATATTCTTATCCTTTATTTCTCCCCGTTCACCTCGTACCAGCAGTCGCAATGAGCGTATCCAGGAAAAATACTGTTCATTAGTAAAATCATAAAAAGCTAACTTATCCCCAAAGTGTAGTGTGGCAATTACCTGTTCAGAATCCTTTATTTCTTTTTCTTGCTGAAGCCCATCACGATCAGGGCCCTCAATAATTGGTGAAATAAATTTTTCGGCTTTAATAACTGCATTTTCGAAATTAATATCCATTAATTTTCTTATTAAACTTACTGCATGGTACCAATGACAGACAGAAATCTGTACTTGACTGATCTCTCCTAATATTCCTGATTGAGCTAACTCAATCCGTGCTGCATGTAAAGGCTGTAGGTGATACTGTTCTGCCACTTGATATTTTATACCACTATCATTAATAAAACTATATAAGTCTCTTAAACCAGCTAAATCAGGTGCAGGAGGTGTTTCAGATAATACGGGAATCCCTCGTTCAGCTAATTCACTAGTTATCTGAGGGGCTACATCCCAGGGTACTGAAACAACTACAAATTCTGGTTTTTCCTTATTCAATAATTCTTCTATATTTCGGTATGTATTTACACCCCAAACTTCTTCTAAACTTTGTCCTTTATCTGGATTTCTAACAACTAATCCACAGATATTAAATTTCTCTGGTAAGGCTTTAGCAATTCTCAAATAAAATTTAGTTCTCCAGCCTCCACCAATAATTGCAAAATTTATTTTCTTCATTATTAATCACCCTCGTACTTAGATTTATTAAACTATTTCCCTTACTGAGTCTCTTAAAATCACTTCAGGTCTAAAAACCACATTTTCCTGTACACCAGTTAAACCATCATCTATACAATCCAATATTATCTTCGCTGCCTTCCTACCTGCCATCTCTTTAGGATGTGCTACAGAAGATATTGAAATATTACTCAATTTTACCAAATTAGAATCATCATAGCCAATTAGCGATACATCTTCTGGTATTTTATAACCCTGCTTTTCTAATATTTCCTTCATACTAACTGCCAATTGGTCGTTTACACAAAAAATAGCTGTTGGCTGTTTTTTACTGCTCATTAATTCAATTGCAGCTCTTTCCATTTGGTCTTCAAAATCATTTGCATCCTCCAATTCTGTATGTGTACACTCCTTGACATAATTTAAGTAGATTGACAGCCCTTCTTCCTCTAATGCTTTTTTATAACCCTTAAATCTGTCAATTAAAGGGAGATGAACCCTACTATATACCAAGGCAATCCTTTTATGACCTAATTCAATTAGAGCCCTAGTGGCCAGATATCCACCTTTTATATCATCTACTCCCACATAATGAAAGTTATTGGCTCTTCGCTATTTTGTGTGGGTTTATTCTTTTTTTTCTTATAATAATATCATATTTATTCAATTCAATCTCCAATTATGGTATACTTTACCTATACTATAATGGAGGATGATTTTGATGTTTAATAATATTGATTTAT
>JBDNGI010000465.1:0-2533 GCA_041689345.1 Halanaerobiales bacterium | reverse complement strand
TATAAATCTTATAATAGTTTTATATGTCTTTTTCACCTGGACAAATCTCCCCAGGATTATTTTGATGATTAATTTTATAGTGGATATTTTTTTGTTTGGAATTTCCAGGTTTGGCCTTCGTCTTTTAAGAGAGCACTTAATTGGTACTGAGCAAAGACATATTAGTGCAGGGGTATTAATAGTTGGAGCAGGTGATGCTGCTGAAATCTTGATCAGAGAGATGAATAAACACTCTGAGTTAGGCAGATATATAGTAGGATTAATAGATGATGACCCTAGTAAAAGCAACCTAGAGATACACGGTAAGCAAGTACTTGGTAATAGACACGATATACCGCAGATTATAGAGGAATACAAGATTGATGAAATTATTATCGCCATCCCCTCTGCCCGGGGTAAAGAGATAAAGGGTATCTGTGAACTAGCTAATCAGGATGATGTTAAAGTGAATATTGTTCCTGGTATGTATGAGATTATAAATGGTGATGTCAACCTGAGCCAGTTGAGAGAAGTGAAAGCAGAAGACTTACTGGGTAGGGAACAGGTTAAATTAAATAATCAGGTGATAGCTAAACATGTAGATCAGAAAACAGTACTGGTGACAGGTGCTGGTGGTTCTATTAGATCTGAACGCTGCCGCCAAATAGCTAGATTTAATCCCCAAAAATTACTTATGCTAGATATATATCAGAAATAATCTGTACTTCCTGGACCTTAGGGAAAAGTATCAGGAGATAGAGTTGGCACATACCTATAGTCATCTCTACGATATTCCTGCGACAGGTCTGAAATTTTTTACTGTCTATGGTCCAATGGGACGTCCAGATATGGCCTATTTTATCTTCGCAGACAAACATTTTGCAGGAGAAGCCATTAAGATCTTTAACAATGGGGACTTTGAAAATGATTTATATAGAGACTTTAGCTATATTGATGATATTATAGAAGGAATAGTAAGGCTCCTCCCTACTCCACCCTTAAAAACAGAAGATAAGGCAGCACATAGAGTATATAACATTGGAAACAATGATCCAGTAAAATTAATGGAATTTATAGGTACACTGGAGATGAAGATATAAGATATAGAGATAACAGGCTTAAGACCTGGAGAAAAGCTCTATGAAGAATTATTACATGATACAGAAGATAATATAGCTACAGAACATGAACGTATTTTTATAACCCACTTAGAAGAAATAGATATAGCCGAATTGGACAAGAATATAGAAAGATTAGATGAAAAGATAATTTCTAGCTATACATCAGGTATAATTAGATTATTGGTAGAACTGGTAGGGACATATAAACCCAATCGGGATAATATACGTGAAGTAGATTTTGATTATAATATGATCAATCAATAAGTGAAGGTTCTAAGCAATTTGAAGAAATAGCTAGTTCAAATGAGTAATGTTTAAATGCCCGAAAGTTTTTTGGAGATTTGAACTTTCTTGATTTTAGGGGTAAGACCTATTATGGTATATATTTTTTTAAGCTATGAAGAAATTAGAATTAATATTATACAGAGAACTGACATTGAGGCTGAGGGTGTTAATGTACAGGCTGGCAAAGGATTAGGTGATGAGGTAGCTGCTGCGGAGGAATAAAGAATGGGTATTAGACAAATCTTTAAAAATACTCAATTAATGCAGGAATAACGTATTTATTCTAGAATTATATAGTAATATCAATATTTAGGATAGAGACAAATATTTTATCATATTTAGTTAAATCTCACTTCCTAAATAATTAAATATTTTATTACTATGTCAAACAATATTATCCAGTAAGGAGAGGAATGTTTAATGTGAATAATGAAGCAAATAATCCAGTATATAATGACTATGATGAAATAGATTTAAGGGAGTTAATTATGGTAATATGGGATAATAAGTGGCTTATATTTGCCATTACTTCTGCAGTAGTATTAATTGCCGGTATTTATAGTTTTTTTATAGCTGTACCAGTTTATGAAACAAGTAGTGAGATATATACTCCTGATTATCAATTGATTAATGGTACTGAGTTAACAAATGATGAATATCTCTCTTTTTTCAAAAACCCAGAAATCAAACAGGAGTTAATTAAAAAATATAATTTAGACATAACAATGGATGGTATGGACGGAAAGTTAACTTTAAGTACTGATGAAGAAAAGAATAATGTTGGTTTGAAGATAAGTGATGTAGATAATGATTTATCTGCTGATTTGTTAAATGAATGGGTTAGACTTTTCAGTGTAGCAGTGCTACGACATAAAAAAATTCTAGACAATCCCTAAATAATATGTTATAATATAAATGGGTGCTATCGGAGAGAATCTAAGTTTGTTAAATAAAGACCTTAGGATTTCTATACCCATTTTTAGTTAACAATCCTGATAGTGCCTACATATAAGAGGAAGGACTGCTTATCTTTTTTATGAAAAAGAAACCGACTGAAATTATTGAAACTTCTTCCATTACTTGTAGTCTTAAAAAATTAAGGCCTTTGAAAATAAAAGTTGTTGATCAAACTAAATGGGAACCATTAT
>JBDNGI010000464.1:0-15073 GCA_041689345.1 Halanaerobiales bacterium | reverse complement strand
TAAATCTTTTAATAAATCCTTACCAATTATTCTCAGTTGGCTTTCAGTTATCTTATTTTGTTCTTATAATGATTTTATTTTGGTATAAGATTCTCAAAAAAAATATTGGTTCGGTTTTTTCAGTATCTGCTGCTGCCTTATTTGGTTCATCGCCATTTACAGCTTACTATTTTAATATGATAACACCAATTGCTATAATATCTAATATCTGGGCAATACCTTTGATGGGGCTGCTTGTATCTGTAGCATTAGTTGCTGTCATCTTAGGATTTATTCATCCCATATTTACTGCTGTTATATTTAAAATACTGATTTTTCCTACAAAACTATTAATTTTTGGAACCAAGATGATGTCTACAATCCCTTATGGAAATATTGAAGTAGCAACACCGTCTGTTTTTGTTTTGATTTTCAGTATCTTTTTATTGCTGATATTACCTTTCCTTCTAAATAAAAGGGTGATTCCTTATAATGAAAAAGTTAGAAGAAAGCGCTTATATTATCTAAGTATTTTTAGTATGTTTTTTATATTTATGAGTTTCTTTACACCTTTAATGAATAAACAACTTGAAATTTGTTTTATATCTGTAGGACAGGGTGATAGTGTCATACTGCAGTCTCCAGATAATCATTATGTTATGGTTGATGGAGGTGGATATTTAGGAATTGACTCTACACAGGGGGAATATACCATTCTTCCTTACTTAAAACACAAGGGGATTAGAGAACTAGATATAGTTTTTGTAACCCATTTTGATGCTGATCATGCAATAGGGATTCTAGATATATTAGGAGAACGAAAAGTAAATCTTTTGGTTTTACCCTATAATTTTGAAAGAAATGAAATAGCGGCTAAAATACTTGATAAAGCTGCAAATACTAATGTTCCTATAGTACTGGCAGGTGAAGGGGACTATTTTGAATTAGGTGAAGTCAAGCTAAATTTATTAAACCCAACTGAGAAAAAGCCTATCTCTCGTAATAATAATTCACTGGTCATAAAAATAGATTATCGTAGATTTTCTTTATTAATGACTGGAGACTTAGAGGAAAATGGAGAAAGAAGAATTATAAATTATGGTTCTTTATTAAAAAGTGATATATTGAAATTTGGTCATCACGGAAGTAATAGTTCATCTACTGAGGAATTTTTAGAGCAAGTATCTCCAAAATATGGGGTAATATCTGTCGGGAAAAATAATTATGGTCATCCTTCAGAGAAGGTGTTATCCCGGGCCTATAAAAACGGAATATCAGTATGGAGGACTGACATGCAGGGTGCTATTGTAATAAGAAGTGATGGTTTCAATTATAGTATAGAGGGATATTTAAAGGAATAACTTTCATAGTCAAGTGTGGTTAACTAATTAATCATCCACTGGCTATTAACTATACCAAAATTTTAATGAGCGGGGATTTTCCCGCTCATTAAGGTTAGAGTCTATTATATTATAGGGTTTATAAAGATATTATTTCATATTATAAATATATTTATCTATTATTAATATTGTTGATTATTACTTTGTTCTGCTAAGGAATTTTCATATGCTTCAACCATTTTTCTTACCATATGACCTCCGATAGAACCAGTATCTCTAGTGGTAAATTCACCCCAATATCCAGTCTGTGGAACAGAAATACCAAGTTCTTGAGCTACTTCGAATTTAAATTTTTCCATAGCTTGTGCAGCTAATGGATTAACAAGAGTATTACTTCTTTGCCCAGCTCCCATGAAATCTCACCTCCTTTGTAAAGTACATTAGTATTCTTTACAATTATAAAATGACTATACTAGTATTAAATGGAAATGTTGGTAGCTTAACTTTGATCTATAAATACTAAATCTCAATAATATCTTAGCATTAAACTCCAAGTAGAACATATAGAGGGTGAGATAATTCCCACCCTCAATTTATATTATCTACTTGTCAAAGATAATTATATTATCACAACTTATCATCAGCAGCTTACTATCAATATTCCTGTACACAAGTTTTATTAATTGTTATATTGTTTTATTAGAGCAATTATTTAGAGTGATGAATTAAATATTGAATAGTTTGATTGGCTTATTGCTTTAAAGTGTGATAATATTTATTCTTTTTTCAGTCTGACAAGTAGTTCGTTATTATAATTTGCAGATAGGGTAATTTTTATGTTAATATAATTATGGTAAAAGTTAAAGTTATTTACTTTACTTAAAGTATTAAATTCTTTTAAGAAATGAGATGGTTAATTATGGGTAGCTTGAAAACAATTCTAAAAAAATCTTTAGATCAATTAAAACCACTATATATTATTTCCAGTGAAGATAGATATATATTAAGTAGTTTTAAAGATAAATTTGTGGAAAAATTTATCGATGAAAGTATTAGGGGATTTAATTATACATATTTAGAAGAAGTTGAAGATTTCCCTGTAGTACTCAAAAATCAGGCCAATACTCCACCAATGATGGCAGATAAGAGGTTTATTATAGTCAGGACTACTGACTACTTTACTGCAAAACAGAAGAAAGAAGAACTAATAATCTCACTCTTTAATAATTTCCCAGAGACAACAATTATAGTAATATTAGTTGATGGTAAAGTAAATAATAGGTTGAAGCTTGTAAATGAGGCTAAAAAGATTGGTGAGGTATTAAAAATTACTGCACCAAAATATGCGGAATTGGACAAATGGATTGTGGCCGAGTTCAGAAAAAAGGGTAAAAATATTGATAGAACAAGTGTAAAATTTCTAGAGCAGATGTTTAGTAACAACTTACAACGTTTGAAAAGTGAAGTGGAAAAAATATCTTTATATAAAGTTGAAGATAATAATATTAGACTTGAAGACGTATTAGAGATTGTAAGTAAGGATAGATTAATAGAAGATAATTTGATTTTTTCTCTAACAGATGCAGTGATGTCCCGTCAGATCGGTGAGGCAATTAAAGTATTAAAACAGATGTTAAATGGTGGTGCAATTCCCTTGGTAATACTGGGAACAATGATTTGGCAGATGAGACTATTGTTATCAGTAAAGGTTTTAAAAGAACAAGGTAATAGTATTGATAATATTGCAAAAATACTTAAGAGCCATCAGTATCCAGTAAAAAAATGTTATAAATATAGCAGTAATTTTTCTGAAAGAGATTTAGAGGAGATGATGGAGAGGTTTTTAGAGGCAAATAATAATATAGTTACTGGTAAATATGACTCGTCATTAGCTTTAGAGTTAGCTATTATAGGGAAATAAAAGTTCCTTATAGATGATTGCTTTAAAGATTGGGTTTCCTAAGAACTTATAGTTTATCGCTTAAGAGTTACAATTAGAGTAATATTATTAATATTTGTTGGTCTAGTATATAATTCAAAATATTAATAGAATAATAATATATAAGTTCCACTTATATTTTTCTTAATAATACTTAGTGTATGCATAATTAGTATAATTGGCTAGAACGGCAAGTGTAATTATTAAGTATTATTTATATAGGTAAAAAAAAGAGGCTTATTCTAGGAATAGACCTCTTGTTTTTTAGATTTTCTGATGTTAGCTTATCACATATTACTATGCAATTTTATTATACATTTTAGTTAGACGAGATTTTTTTCTTGAAGCATTATTTTTATGGATAATACCTTTTTTTGCAGCTTTATCAATAACCTTGATAGTTTCCTGCAATTGGTCTTTAGCTTCAGCTGCATTGCCGTCGGCAACCAACTTTTCGAATGATTTAATGGAACCTTTCAGTTTGTTCTTCCATTCTCTATTACACTCAGTACTCTTAGCAGCGGTTTTAACTCTTTTCTTTGCTGATTTAATGATTGGCATCCCATTCACCTCCTATTAGGTACAATTAGTTATATTAAAATAATCAAATTTTTTTAAATGATGACACGGTATCATTTAAGTACATTCCTTTTGACAGCATTATAATTTTAACATGAGTTTTTATAAAATGCAAGTTTTGCATAGAAAAAACTTAAACTGGTTAAAATATTAATACTTAAGTTTAGACTAGACTATAATCAGGGGGTGATTAAATGAGAGGCATGGTAGGAGCAATAGTTAGATTTATTGTATCTGCACTAGTTTTGCTAGGTGTTGGTTACATTGTACCTGGTTTCAGTATGGTAGGTTTTGTTAATGCTCTATTAGCTGCTATAGTTATAGCAGTCCTTGGATATATAATTGAGTCTATCTTTGGTGACAATATTTCACCCCAGAGTCGTGGTATAGTAGGTTTTGCTACTTCAGCAGTTGTTATCTATATGACTCAGTTTATAATAGAAGGACTGTCAGTGTCAATATTGGGTGCATTAATAGCCGCGTTTATAATTGGATTGATCGATGCCTTTGTTCCAACAGAATTAAGATAAAAGGGGTTCTGATATGGATAATAGAAATAATTATCAAAATGGAAATTACTATGAGTATGATTATCAGAATAATGACCAAACAATGAGAAATGATCATAATAATATTCAAGCAAATAACACCTTTGATAATTTTGAATACAGAAATCAACAAGTATATGAAGGATATGAGCAGTTTAATAATATGAATCAACACCCTGATGACAACACACTAGTTCAGGGTGATGTTATTAAAGGTTATTCTCTAGATTCCCATGACCTTGCTGTTGATGCTCATGATCTGGCTGTACAGCGTACAGGTGGTGAAGTTAAAGGTGTAAGTGTTGTTGAAGAGAAAAAAGAGAATGCTATGATTACTAGAATTAATGTAATGAATGAACAGGGTGCCCAGACTATTGGTAAACCAATTGGTAGATATGTAACTATTGAATCTGAGGGTCTTAAGGGTCAAAATCGAATGGTTCATGATCAAATTAGTGAAATTTTTGCTAATGAACTTGGAAATATAATAAATTTTGATCAAGTCAGCCCTCATCCAAACCTTGAACCAACAATATTTGTAGTAGGGTTAGGCAATTGGAATGCAACTGCTGATGCCCTTGGGCCACAAGTATTAAATCACCTAATGGTAACGCGTCATCTTTATCAGGAGGCACCACCTGAATTAAGGAAAGGACTTCGACCTGTTTGTGCCTTGTCTCCAGGTGTCCTCGGTTTAACCGGTGTCCAGACCGCAGAGATAATAAAGGGTGTTGTACAGATGGTTCAGCCTGATCTGATTATAGCTATTGATTCTCTTGCTGCAAGACATACTAGTAGGTTAGCAAATACCATTCAGTTAAGTAATACTGGTATATCTCCTGGTTCAGGCTTGGGTAAAGCGCGTATGGCGATAAATCAGGAAACAATGAATATACCTGTTATTGCTATTGGTATTCCTACAGTAGTACATGCTATGACAATTGTTAATGATGCCATGGAGGAGATGTTAAAGGGAGATATCTTCTCTAAAGTAGAAAGGGAACGATTCCGTCATATAGAAGAAAATGAGAAGAAAAGAATGATAGGTAATATATTAGGACCATTTATGGGTAGCATGGTAGTTTCCCCCAAGGGTGTTGATGAATTAATATTGGATGTTGGGAGGATATTAGCCGGTGGTATTAATGTTGCACTCCATCCAGACATTACTCCGGATAATCTATCACTATATTTATAGAATAAAGAATTATTATTTAGATTTTAAAAACTTGAAAATCAAAGTTAATGTTAAGGGGCTGTCTTAATACAAGACGCCTCTCTTTTTGTAATAGTATGCTACCTTAATATCAAAAAAGGCTGTTACTCTGAAGCCGCTTAATTTAAAATGAAAGAGGGCAAGGTGTGTAGGATATAATAGTAGTATGAATACTAGATATTTTTGAATAGATTCTTTAAGATTCTTGTTCTAAGTTGCTATTCTATCTCATAATAATTTTATGGGAGGAATATACATGTCCATTAAAAAATATAAATATATATTTATAGTAATAATCGTATCTGTATTGATGTTTTTAAATGTAAATAAATATAGAGAGATGAATGATGTTGTAATCCCTGTTTGGTCAAGCTATGATGAAGAGTATTATAATAAGCAGAATAATAGTTTTCTAGATAAGCTTCAAAATACTTTTAGTCCAGAGCGTATAATATATGGTATAACTAGAGTGAGATTGCAGGCTCCGATTACTTATTTGAAGAGGGAAATACCACTACTTGCTTATTATACACCAGAGGAATTGAAAGAACCGACAGAAACCATATATAGACCTGAGAATAACCCCAACAGTATTATTAGACTAAAGTTTAATATAAAAGATGAAGAAGATAATTCCTTTATAGCTGAACATAATAGAGAAAATAAAAATAATCAGGTCCAGAAAGAGATAATAGATTTACCTGAAGAAAGAGTAATCAGACCACAGGACCGCCCTGTAATTGCTATTTATCATACACATACATCTGAGACTTATATGGATGACCCAAGGAATCAGGATAGTAATGGTCATGTATTACCTGGGAATATAGGTAATATAGGGAAGGTAGGTATGGAACTGGCAAGAATATTATCTGAGAAATATGGGTTCAGGGTAATCCATACAACTAAAGTACATGATGAAAGTTATAATAGGGCTTATTATAACTCAAGAAATACCTTAAAACATTTACTAAATGACAATACAGATGTGGATTTAGTATTGGATTTACATCGTGACGGCATAAAAGCAAATGTATCGAGGGAGGCTATTACAACTGTAATAAATAATCAAAGGATTGCCAATGTAATGATAGTGATAGGTAATGGAAAATATAACTATGGTAACCAAACAGCTCAAAATCAATCAAGTTGGGATAATAATTTACACTTAGCTAATTCCATGTCTACACTGATGGATCAAATGTACCCAGGACTGCTGCGAAGAGTTGAGGTAAGAGATACAACCTCCAATAGGTATAATCAGGACTTACACCCTAAAGCGATGTTACTTGAAATAGGTGATTACCGTAATACGACCCAGGAGGCTATAAATGCAGTAAGGTATGTAGCTGATGTGATTGGTGCGATGTATTGATGTGGAGATAGGCAATTGTTTAAAGACATATTTATGGCTGGATATGGTACATTATTTGAAAATTATTTTTGTAAAAATAAAACCGTAATTGGATATTTACTTAATAAATTGAACTCCTGGACATTTCGGGAGTTTTTGTCATAATATGAAAGTAATAATAGAAGTTTGTAGTATTAGTTTAAATATATATATTTAATAAGACCATTAGCTCAATCGTCTAGAGCACCTGACTCTTAATCAGGGGGTTCAGGGTTCGAGTCCCTGATGGTCTACCATTATCGTTTGTAAAGCTTGATATATCAGTGATTATGGGGAATATAAGATAAGCAAATTACATAGAAAAGTCCAATTCAGGACCTACGATTTTTACCCTTATTTTAGGGGGATCGTAGGTCCTGTTTTTTTATGTCTAGAAACTTGACCTACTCCCAAAATCTTTCAAAAGGAGTGGTTAAATTGCTAAAGATGAACAAGAAGAATCAGAACAAAGCTGTTGAAGAAGTGTTTGAAGATTTTATTAAGTATTGTTATCTCTTTTGCAATATCTATGAAAAGAAACTGGAGAGTGAAGGTTTAAAGTCTGCAATACAACGGTACAACTCAAAAAGAGGGGTTAATAAATCATCAGCACATTTATTTAGACATACCTTTGCCAAAAAATGGATACTAAATGGAGGAGACCCTTATCGATTACAAAAAATTTTAGGGCACAGTAGTATGGAGATAGTCAAGCAATATGTAAATATGTTTTCTGAAGACCTTAAAAAGGGTTTTAATAGTTTTAATCCCTTAGAAGAGTTTATAGATAACGGTCAGTATATCAATTTGAGTAAGTAAATTAAAAGAGAAAAAGTAATGTAAGACAATGTAAGACAAATTGAGAGGAGAATAAATATGACTAATAAAAATATAGGTGTAGATGTAGGATTTGGCTTTGTTAAGGCAACTAATGGTACTTAATTATAATTTTGTACAATTGTTTTTTTAAGGATAGCCTATTATATATAATTTAGTTGCTTATGCATCATAATAATGCTATAATTAAGACATAATAATGGAGAAAGGGTTGATTATATGCCTCAAATTCGTCCTATAAAAGATTTAAGAAATACAACAGAAATATCAGAGCTTTGCCACCAAAATAAAGAACCAATTTTTATTACAAAAAATGGCTATGGTGACTTAGTAGTTATGAGCATAGAAACTTATGAAGAATCATTAGTAAAGATAGATTTATATCAAAAGTTAGCTGAAGCGGAAGCGCAGATTAAAAATGGGGAAAAATTGTTAGATGGAGAAGAGGTCTTTAAAAATCTTAGGATGAAACATGAGTAAAAATAAATACACACTAAAGATCACTCCAAAAGCCAGTGAAGATTTAGAAGAAATTTATAGCTATATCGCTGATGAACTTTACAATGAAGGTGCAGCTGAAAATCTGATGAATAAAATAGAATCAAGTATAATGAGATTAAGGGACTTTCCGTTTTCAGGTAGCTTTGTTGCTGATGAAATCCTGAAAGATAAAGGTTATCGCAAACTCATAGTTGAAAATTATATTGCATTTTATATTGTAAATAAAATAGAAAAGCAAGTCGTTATAATGCGTGTTCTTTATGGTAGACAAAAATATCAAGATATCATATAGAATTATTTCTAATCGTCTGCGGACTTTATCAAAAATTATTTTATAAAAATAAATGCTTGAAAAAAGAAATAACACAAAAGCTTTGAGATGAATGCTCAAATTCAGATAAAAGTCAAAGACGGGGGAGTCGCAAGTTACTTTTACTAGGATATTTTTTATGTAAAAAAATAAAAGTAAATCAAAACAGCCAGTTTCTCATGCGGTTTTGCTGGCTGTTTTAATTTTTATAAAAAAGACAAACAATAAATAAAATAGTTGATAGGGATTCAGACTTATGAAAACCAAAGTTTCCAGTCTAAGTCAAGTTGACTTCGACTGGAAGATGAACTATTTAAAATTATAAGTTAACTGGCCAATCTCTTGGGGAGTGGGGTTAGATTATATTAGTCTGGATATAATAGTTGTTTTCTCTGGAAAATGTATATAATGTCCATCAGTTTAATCAGCGAAATCAATATAACCCCGTTCATAAGCTTTTAATGAGTCGTCAATTTGTTTAGTTTTCTTCTTTTTAATATTTTCCCATTTTTCAAATATCTTTAAGATATCTTTAAACTGATCTGTTTCATCCACAAGAACAGATTGGATTTTAGCTTTACAAAACTGAGTGATGATATAGCTCATGTTCGTTACAAAAGTTAGTGATGCATATTGATTTTGGAAAGCAGAAAGATATCTGCCTAATAGCTACCAATCCATATCAAGAATAAAAAGACTTATTTATAAATATTTAATTACTTATGCTTATTTAGTTGATTGCTTTGAATTTAAGAAAGATCCAATTGTTATTGCCCAGTATCGAACAGTTGCACTATTAGATGTCGGTCCTAATATTACAGGAAAACCATTATCTTTAATGGAGGTTATAAGGATACGCTTAACCAAAATCAAAATGATTGTTTATTGGAAACAGAACTTATAGCAATATATTGTTAATATATATAAAGCATTATATTATATTTCCCCATAATATGTAGGTAGCTATTAAAAAACTACAAGGGGAAGGTAAAAATGAGATTTAGTGATATAAAAATCAAACACATATATAATGTTATATTTGATCCTGTAAGGAATTAGGATATAGAATCCCAACAAAGAAGAATGAGTTGATAACTCAAACAAAGATTTTTATTCTTGGGTATGAAATCCCAACAAAGAAAAAGGCCTCCCGCTGGGAGGTCTTTATTATTTCTACATCAAATTTAATATAACATTAGTATTAAATTTTTTGACAGCTATTTTGACAGCTACGATAAATTAGATGATATAGAATAATACTGGATTAGAAGATGAATTTTAAATCAGCTTCTAATCCTTGCTATATCAACCCTGATGAGTTTAAATTAAACTATATTAAAAGTTTGGAGCAGAACTCTTAATCAGGGGGTTCAGGGTTCGAGTCCCTGATGGTCTACCACTTATTATCCCTGTTATAACAGTAGTTATAGGGGGATTTTTTTATGTTTATATATAAAAAAATGGGTTTTAAAGCAAATTGACACAACGCGTTTTAATGGAGTAATTTTGGCTTGTTTATTACTTGCTTTAATAATATATAGTATTCGTATATAGATAAATACAGAATTTGTGCTTTTGCGTACTTTAGATGAAACAGAAATTAGTGTTCAAGAGGATATTTGGCAGGATTTCAAGTTTTACGCAAAAAAAATTTACGAAAATAGAGGAATTTATTTTTTTTTATAGAATAAATATTATACACAGTTTTAGTTATAGGATTCTATATAAGATCAGTTTTTAAAATACCAAATCTAATAGGGAGGAATTTTTTATGGAATATTATGTTGATACCGCTGAAATTGATAAAATTAAAAAAATAATTAATTGGCTGCCACTTGATGGAGTGACTATGAACCCTAGTCTGGTAGCAAAATCTAACCGAAAAGTTTTTGAGACATTATCAGAGCTACTTGCATTAACAAAGGGAGCAGTTCATGTTCAGGTAATGGGCCAGGATAGGGATAATATTATCAAAGAAGCAGATAAACTAAGCTCTCTTAATAAAGATAGAATATATGTCAAAATACCTGTTAGTAAAGAAGGACTGGCAGCAATTAAAGATATTGATACAGATAAAGTAAATGTAACTGCAACTGCTGTATTTACAGTAAGTCAAGCTATAACGGCTTCTAAAGCAGGTGCTAAATATGTAGCACCATATTTTAGTCGAGTTAATAAAATAGAGCAATCAGGATTGATACTGATAAAAGATATTCAATTTTCTTTAAATAACTATAATTATGACACTAAAGTTCTGGCAGCTAGTGTGAAGAATGCTTATGATGTAAAGGAGTTATATAAATTAGGTGTAGACGCAATTACTGTTCCTCCTGAAATATATGAACAGGCCCACCAACATAGCTTGACCGCTCAGGCTATCGAAATCTTTAATGAAGATTGGTTAAGAGTTTTTGAGGATTTGAATATAGACTCTGACTTTCAGGTATGAATTTATGTTAAAAAGGGATCTTCTAACTCAAATTGATAATCTTAAGATGTCTGACAGAATAAAAATGTTGAAAGAGAAGATGTATCAATCTTCCCGTTATCTATCAATTGAACAGGCCAAGTTAATTACTGAAAGTTATAAAATAAATAAAATGGAAGAAAAAAACATTAAAAGGGCTAGGGCTCTTGCTGATTCAATAGAAAATTTAGCACTAAAAATAGAACCAGAAGAATTAATAGTAGGAAATCGAACTCAGGATGTAAGAGCAGGTGTAGTTTTTCCCGAAGCGGGTATTTCTTGGATTACTGATGAACTGGATACACTTTCAACACGACCCCAGGATAAATTTAATGTCAGGGAAAAAGACAAAAAGGAATTCAAGGATACTATTCTAGCTTATTGGAAGGGGAAGACCCTAGAGGATGAACTAAATAGGCGTTATGGAGAAGATATAAAAGAAATAGAAAAGGTTGTAAAAATAAATCAAAAGGATCATGCCCAAGGCCATATTTGTCCAGATGTAGAGAAATGGTTGAAATTAGGTCCAGCAGGATTAAAATCAAATGTTAAAAAGAAACTAGCAGAAGCTAGTAATGACAAGAAAGATTTTTACCGTGGGATAATTATTGTACTAGAGGCTAGTCAGGTGTTTATTAGACGTTATGGCTATCTGGCCCGGGAAATGTCGATAAATTATGCTGAGATAAAGTTAAATACTGGTCAGCAGGAAAATTTAATTAATATTTCTAAAATATGCTTTAAACTGGCAGAGGAACCTCCTCAAACCTTTCGTGAAGCTCTGCAGTCACTCTGGTTTTTGTTTGTTATTCTGCAGATGGAGTCAAATTCGTCTTCTTTCTCGCCTGGTAGAATGGATCAATATCTTTATCCTTATTTTAATCGTGATTTTACTAATAATAATATAACTATTTTCGAAGGATTGGAACTTATAGAAAATCTTTATTTGAAGTTTAATCAGATTGTATATATGAGGAATAAAGAAAGTGCTAAATATTTTGCCGGATTTCCTATTGGGTTTAATGTCGCCCTTGGTGGACAGAAAGTAACAGGTGAGGATGTTACTAATCTGCTTTCATATCTTTTCTTACAGGCTCAATCTCATCTAGGTTTACCTCAACCCAATCTTTCGGTCAGGTTACATCTTAATTCACCTGATGAATTTATAGATACTTGTAGCCAGGTAATAGGAGAGGGAAGTGGTATGCCCCAGATATTTAGCGATGAAAGTATAATTCCTGCATTAAAAAATCAGGGAATAAGTCATGAAGATGCTATGAATTATGCTGTAGTTGGTTGTGTTGAGCTTTCTACTCAGGGTAATTATTTAGGCTGGAGTGATGCAGCAATGTTTAATATGTCTAAAGCCTTAGAGCTGGCCATTAATGATGGGAAATGTCTGATTAGTGGTGAACAACTTGGTCCACAAACAGGCTGTTTAGTTGATTATAATGATTATCAGGACTTAGAGGAGGCTTTTAGGTTACAGATAAATTATTTTATGAATAAGATGATAATTGCCTGTGAGAGTGTAGAAAAGCTTCATGCAGAGTTATTACCTTCTCCACTTTTATCTTCTGTAGTTAATAATTGTCTAGAGAAAGGGATAGATGTTACTGCTGGTGGTGCTTACTATAACTTTTCCGGCATTCAAGCTATTCAGGTAGCTAATATTGCTGATAGCCTTGCTGTTATAAAAAAGGCTGTATTTGAAGATAGAAATATAGATAAAGAAAAATTACAAATGGCTTTAAAGAATAATTTTAAGGGCTTCGAGAAGATGCGTATGAAATGTTTGAATGACATACAGAAATATGGTAATGACGTTGAATGGGTTGATGAGATTGCTAATAAATGGGCAAAGTACTTTAATGATAGATTAAGTAAATATGAAAATGCTCGTGGAGGAAGTTATCAGACTGGATTATATACGGTTTCTGCACATATACCTATGGGTCATAATGTAGGGGCTACCCCTGATGGCCGTTTTGCCAGAAAACCGCTGGCAGATGGTGGTATGTCTGCTGTTTATGGTCGGGACAGAACTGGACCTACTGCTTTATTAAAGTCAGTTGCTAGAATTGATTCAATTCTAGCCAGTAATGGTACTTTACTAAATATGAAATTTACTCCAGATTTATTTAAAGATGAAACTGGAATTAAAAAGTTTTCTGCATTGTTAAAATCATTTGTAAGATTAAAGATACATCACGTCCAGTTTAATGTCGTAGGTAGAGAGGATTTACTAGCAGCCCAGAACAAACCAGAAGAGTATAGGGGATTAACTATCCGGGTTGCAGGTTATACTGCTTATTTTACAGAACTGGCTGAAGAACTTCAAAATGAAATAATAGCACGTACTAGTTATGGAAGTTTAAATTGACTTTTATAATTAATGATTCAGATTAACATTAACATGGAATACCTGCGGGTATAAGATTATATTAGGAGAGGCTAGAATAATATGGAGGGAAAGATATTTGATATAAAGCGATTTGCTATTCATGATGGTCCAGGGATCCGGACTACTGTATTTACTAAAGGGTGTCCTCTTGATTGTTTATGGTGTCATAACCCTGAAGGAAAATCTGAAAGAATAAGATTGTGGTATATACAAAACAGATGTATTGGATGTAATCAGTGTATAAAGACCTGTCCTGAAAATGCCTTAACAATCGATAAAACGGATATCCCTATAAACGATAAAGATAAAAAAAAGAATATTATTAAAAACAATTATAGTAAAGCTCATATAAGTATAGACAGAAAAAAATGTAACCTGTGTGGTCAATGTGTTGAAATTTGTCCGGCAAAAGCCTTGACTTTTGATGGACAGATAATGTCCACTAAAGAAATTGTAAAAGAGGTAAAAAGAGATTCTATTTTTTATAAGAATTCCGGTGGCGGGGTTACTATTTCTGGTGGTGATCCTTTTAATAAACAGTATTTATTTAATATTGATATATTGAAAAAATGCAAAGAGGAGGGTATTCATACTGCAATAGAAACTTGTCTTTATGGTGATGAAAAAATACTTGATTTGTTTATACCATGGGTGGATCTATTTATAGTAGATTTAAAAATTTTCGATACTGACCTTCATAAAAAATATACGGGTGTGTATAATTATAAAATCAAAAAAAATTTTAAGTTACTAGCTGGCAAAGATACAAAAATACTGCTTAGAATACCTTTAATCCCTGGATATACGGCTTGTAAAACTAATATAAAAAAGATAGCTTCCTTTGTAAATGAAATAAAGCGGAATATACCGGTTGAATTAATAAATTTTAATCCGCTATCAAGAAATAAATATTTGGCTGGGGATATGTGCTATAGATTAGATTTAAATATGCAACCTTATAATGATAATCAATTAAAAGAGTTTAGAAAAATAATAATTGAAACAGAAGCAGGTTGAATAATTTACGCAAGAAAACCATAATGAATTTTTTAATATATAATATATGATAAAGAGTAAGAAAAAGAGAGTTTTAAATTAACATTTAAAAAAGTTTGAAGAGGGAGGATTAATGATGGCTGTTACAATAAAGGATGTTGCAAAAAAGGCAAAAGTATCACCTTCAACGGTTTCTAGAGTTTTTAATAATAAGGGTCAAATATCAGAAGAAACACAATCTAAAGTTTTAGCTGCAGCTAATGTTCTAGGTTATAATCCACGTACAAATAACTTATCAAAAACAGAAACTCAGCTTAAAAAGATATCTATTATATCCAGTAGCCTAATTAGTAATTTAAATGTTAATCCATTTTATGGTGAAGTTATTGAAGGGATCGAACAAAGTCTGGATAAACCAAACTATAACCGTATATTTAAAACAGTTAATGGTGAACAAGAAAAAGATGATATAATTAAAGAATTAGTTAACGATGATCATCTGACTGGAATAATAATTATTGGGTCAGAAATTGATAGAGAATTTATATTAAAAATAAATGAAAT
>JBDNGI010000463.1:0-4598 GCA_041689345.1 Halanaerobiales bacterium | reverse complement strand
GCTGGTAGTTTAAAGTTAAATATATGTACCATTACTGTCACTACTAATCCTGCCCCAATCCTACCGATTAACATACTTATTAATAAAGACAGGTAAATATTAGACTTTTGAATTAAAAAACCAGTTACTAAACCATACAGAGTAAGCTCAACAACCATAATAGGTAGCACTGGTAAAACCGGCGGCATTCCAGTTAAAAAAGAACTTAATATAGGTGTTATAATCCCAGTGATAAGACCAGCTACTGGTCCTAAAAGCGCACCAGCTAATAATACCGGTATGTGCATTGGTAAAAATAAAGGTCCTCCACCTCCAACGAAGTGAAAGGCTAACGGCAAGACAAGCCCTAAAGCGATAAAAAATGCTGTGTAAACTAATAGTTTTGTATTCATATTATCATCATCCTTTATATATAGTAGTAACACGTTTATTTTAAACGTGTTACTACTATATTCAGGCTGTCTTTTAAATATCCTTTATTTAAAGAAAAATTTTATTAAAAAAACTTAAAAATACTTCACCTGTTATTTTTTATATATTGCTTAAAAAATTAGTTTGAAAAAGGGGCCTCAGTACTGGGAAAATTAATAATAATTTGACAATTGAGCGTTATAATATTTATTATACAAGTTTTATATAAGGGTTATACAAAAGCACCATACATAATATGTTCAAGTAAATTTTTTGGAGAAAAGGAGTATTTATATGAATCCCCAAGCTAATGTTACTATTCATCTCAATCGGGCCCATGTTTTTAACTTATTATCTCGCAAAGGTCCTCTGACTATCTCAGAAATTGTCAAAAACAGTGAATTGAGTAAATTGACTGTAGATAAATATATTAAACAATTACAAGATAATAATTTGATTGTAAAAACGAATTACAAAAAACAAGGAAGTGGGAGACCTGCAGAACTTTACAACATTAACTGGCAGGGCAAGCTGACGTTAGCTGTGCATTTTGATCTTCCGTATATTTAGATAAATATATTTTAAAAGAAATGATAACAAAAATTTAGTTTTATAAAAATAAGGAGAGATAATATTGTCAAAAAATTATCAAGACCAAACCTTAAATGAATTAAGAAAAAAAGAGAAAAAAGTAAAAGTATATCTAGTAAATGGTATGCAGCTGCAGGGTAAAATTGATGCTTTTGATAATTTTGTAATAATCCTTATGGTAAAAGGTGAAAAGAACATGATATACAAACACTCTATTTCAACTATAATTCCTCAAAGATAGGAGAGATCTTTATATCTAAATCTGCTGCTTTTTACATGAAAAAATTAAGGAAAAGGAGAAAAAAGAAGGTTTGTGTTCCCGGTGTGGTAGTGAAAGAGATAATAAAGAATATATCCTATGTAAAGAGTGTAGAAAATACATAAACAAACATGATAAAAATTATAATCCTCCTAAAGATCCAGTTATTATAAGAGATTTAAAGAAATGGGATATTACTAATTATAGTCTGTATAATGCACTTATAAATAAATCAATAACTATTCTGGAGTTAGCTGAACAGGTTGGGGTAACTACCAGGTCTGCCGAGAGATGGATATTTGAGAACGCTGAACCAAAGGATATTCATAAACACCTGGTAAATCAGGTATTAGAAAAAAATATCAATTATAATTAAGGATATACCATGCTGGGTATATCCTTAATTATATATTCCGTATACGTAATCGTAACCTGTTCCGTAACCGTATATATTTATTTTTTTATCGATTTATAAGAAAAAGCAGGGATTTTTATTTTTTTGTTTAATAGTATATATGAGGTTTATTCAATCTTTTATTGAGGTGTTTTTAAAATATTATAGGAGGTAAGATATTAATGACAAATATAATAACTTTTTTAAATGTAAAAGGTGGGGTTGGTAAAACTACGGTTTGTTTGAATTTAGCACATGCTTTAAAAATTGTAGATAATAAAAATGTATTATTAATTGATTTAGACCACCAGGAAAATTTAAGTTTAAGAGCTATGAAAAATAGAAAAGAAAAAACATTAAATAGTTATGACCTTTTAACTGATGAAGAAGTAGAAGCTATTGAGTGTGTTTATGAAAGTAATATACCAAATACAAAGATTATTCCAGCTGATATTCAATTACAGATGGCTTTAAAAACTCTTGATCCTTCCACAAATCCTTCAATACATCATAATTTAGCAGAAAAAATAGAACCTATAAAATCAAGTTATGATTACATTTTAATAGATACTCACCCTACTTTAGATCTGCTGGTAACTATTGGCCTAATGGCTTCTACTCATTATTGTATTCCTATAAAACCTGAACCAGACTCCTTAATTGGTATACATTGGACAGATAAGTATTTAAAAAATATACAAAAAGCTAATAAGAACATTAAGGATTTAGGTATATTAATGACAGATGCAGATAAAAGAACTAATATTGCAACTGAACTAGCAAATACTATTAGAAAAAAATTTGGTGATAGATTTATGAATACAATTATTGGAAGAAATGTCGCTATAACTGACGCAGCTATGGAAAATAAAAGTATATTTCAATATGATTTTAGGCAAAAAGGCTGTAAATATTTCCGAGAATTAGCAGCAGAAGTTATCAAGAGATGTGAAGGTAAAGAGGTGGATTATTATGCCGAAGAAAAACAAAAAGAATAAAACTTATGATGAAAAGTTTGAAGAACTTTTTGATTTTAATACTGGTGGAGAATATGCTGACAAAAAAAAAGAAGAGGACAATACGGATACGGAACAGGTTACGGATACAGTTACGGAAGATAAAAATCCTTTACTTGTTAAAGAGGAAGAAAATTGTACTGAAAGATTTGAGTTGAAATTAAAACCTTCTCAAATGAAAGCACTTGAAAATTTATCTAATGAATTTAATAAAAGTAAAGCTGAAATAATAAGAACTTCTTTTGATTTATTATTGCAGAAATTAAAAGACAACAAATAATAACTACCTACCTACCTACCTACCTACCTACCTACCTACCTACCAGAAGGGAAGAGCAGGGGGAAAGTGAAATATTATATAGGTAAATTGTACCAAGTTAACACTAAAACGATCGGTTTAGAGTTAATTTACCGGAATTAATAAAAACTTATTGCAAGGAGGAATAAAAAAATGGCAATTTTAAGAACTCAACATAACAAAGAAAATCCTTTTGTGATGATAAATAAATATGCTATTAGAAATTCTAGTTTAAGTTTTAAAGCAAGAGGTATTTTGTGTTATTTACTAGAAAAGCCGAATAATTGGAGAGTATATCAGTCAGAATTAGTAAAAAATACTACTGATGGTAAAGACGCTGTTTCAAGTGGTATAAAAGAACTGGAAGAACATGGTTATATTGTTAAAGCAAGAATTAGAGATGATAAAGGTAAAATATTAAGGTGGGAATATATCGTACTGGAAGAACCTCAAGATGAAATTGAACGGGGAAAAACAATAGACCTTAAAGAAAGTCATTTAGAGAATGATGATATTATAGCAAGTTATCTACAGGAACAACAAAAAAGTTATCCACAACCCCCTGACCCAGAACCGGAAAATCCGGATGTGGGTAAAAATGATGAAACCGCTGATATGACAGGGAACTGCCCAGAAGCGGGTTTTCCAGAAGCGGATAACCCAGAAGAGGGTAATCCGCTTCTACTAAATAATGAATTAAGTAATAAGGAATTAAATAAAAATAAAAAAGAAGAAGAAGGATCAGCTGAAAAATCGGAAACAACTGTGGAAAACCTCAAAACCAATTTGAAACAAGAATTTGATTTATCTATCACAGACTTACAAGCAAAACAAATTTTAAACTTTTATCAAAATCAAAACATCATCAATTACGCTACAAAACTCGCAATTATGAAAAGCAATAAAAATCCTGTTACTTATTTATTTTCTGTGTTAAATGATTGGAAAGTCAATAAAGGATTTCAACACCTAGAAGAATGTCAACAGCATATAAAGAGAAATAAAAACAGGAATATAGAAAAAAATAAACCAACTAATAAGAATAAAAATGAATTTTCTCAAATAATGAAATATGTTAAAACTAAATTTGATATAGAAATAAACCCGGAACAAACAGCTGATTTAAAGATGGCTTGTGATGGTGATTTAGAATTACTGGAAACAACAATTGATCAAGTAGCTAAAAAAATGCCGGATAAAAAAAGACCGATACCTTTAGTCATATCAATGGCTAAACAGAAAGTAAATGATATTGAAGAAGCTGAAAAAATTGAAAGGAACAAAAAACAAGAAGAATTAATGCAAAGATGGAATTATAGATAAAAGGATAGCCCCTTATTTTTATGCCAGAAGTTACTGATATAGGACCGGAGATGGATACACAATTAATACATTTCTGACTCACGAAGGGGGTGTGGTATCAATAACTAAAAAATACCTGAAGTTTCTGAAGGCCCTAAAAAAGGTAGGGATACCCAAAATTTCAAAAAGCGATGTCAGAAATTACCGCGTTGTCAGGTTGACACAAGTTTTCGCAAGTTTTGATAGGGGGGGGAGAATATGAAGAATGATAAAAGGTTACTAGTGTGGATTACGGCAGCCGTTATTGAGTTGGATAAAGTAAAACGT
>JBDNGI010000462.1:0-7409 GCA_041689345.1 Halanaerobiales bacterium | reverse complement strand
TTGGTGCAATTAGGAGTTAATAAATATGATTACTTGACATAGATTTTTTGATTATGTTATAATATGAATACAATTGAAGTTTAGAGATTATAAGTTGACTAGATGATCGCAGCTATTTTATAATAGTTGAGGAAAGTCCGGGCTCCATAGGGCAAGGTGCTGGATAACATCCAGTGGAGGTGACTCCCAGGAAAGTGCCACAGAAATATACCGCCTAATTTATTTAGGTAAGGTTGAAACGGTGAGGTAAGAGCTCACCAGGGTTCAGGTGACTGAACTGCTAGGTAAACCCCATCTGGAGTAAGTCCAAGTAGGGAGAATTAAGAGGTCGCCTGCCTTTTTCTCCGGGTAAGGACGCTAGAGATATTCAGGTAACTGATATCATAGATAGATGATCATCCACGACAGAACTCGGCTTATCGGTCATCTTATAATCTTTTCTTTATTTATATGATAATATATACTAGGTTATTAGATTTATAATAGTTATTATATACGAGGGTTACAGATTTTAACAAATGAAAATTAAGTATATATTATACCTGGATACTTAGTTTTCACATATGAAAATATAAAAATTATATAAGAGGCCTGCACTATTATTAGTGGAGGTTAGTGTTAATTATGATAGTAGTTATATAATTTAATTATATAGGAATTTCCTATAATTTAGTAAGTGTATTATATAAAATATACTCTTTTTAGAATTTGATTTTCTTTTATACAAGACATATGTTATTATATAATAGGTCATTAAAAGTATCCAAATTATATTTTTGATAGCTACATATATTTTAAAAAGAATTACATAGCTTTTTAGTAAATTTAATTTGAGTAAACTCATAGCTTTTAAAAAATAATCTTTAAAAGTATTTTTAAAATTTATAGGTACAATATATTCTCTTATATTATTTAGATAAAGATTTAAAAAATTACCTTCGCTAAAACAGTCAGGGTTTGGGCTAATAGATTTTAGAGAAGACTGGACAAAGGAGTATTTTGTAGATAAAGTTGACCAGATATTATATCTTGTTAAAGATATTGGTAAAAATAGGGTTGAAGTTGTACTATAGTTTTTTTACAAAATTTGAATTTTTTTTAGCAAAAGATATTATAATATAAATAACAACTAAAATGAGGTGTAAAAATGAGAAAAGTAAATGTATTAGATGCTGTAGATCGTTTGATTTCTACGTTAAGAAAAGTTGATGATTTTGATGTGGCTGATATTGAGTTGAGCGAAAGAGTACTAGATAATAGAATAATAACTTTAGAGGGGTATATTAGATTTTTAGAAAGTGAAGGTATTCCAAAATTAGCAGCAGTACGTGACAAATTAAAAAAAGAATTAAATGAAGAAAAGGTAGGTGCTTATAATGACTGATCAAATATATTATAAAGTTCAATATCCCCTGAAAAAAGCCATCAATATGATAAAAGCCATTGATCCAGAGGATCCCCTGTTAGGAGAAGGTAATCAGGAATTTATTAAAAAAGGTCTGGAAGAAATAGATAATTTCCTGGAGCTATGGGAAGAAGAGGGTAAAGAAAACTTAGAGGGTGTAATTAAACGTCTTAGAAAGATACAATAATAAAGATAATGTCAAGGAAATGTATATGTTTTGGCTGTCTTCCTTGACATTTTATATTATTGAAATATCTTCTTAATTATGTTAAAATTGAAAGGAAATAATCGTAAAAGGGGGGAATCTAATGGCTGGACATTCTAAATGGGCTAATATAAAACATAAAAAGGGTAAAGAAGATGCTAGAAGAGGAAAGTTGTTTTCCAAGTTAAGTAAAAAGATTACTGTTGCTGCTCGTGAGGGCGGTGGAGATCCTGATATGAATGCAGATTTACGCTTGGCCATTCAGAAGGCTAAGGATAATAATATGCCTAATGATAATATAGACAGGGCTATTAATAGAGGAACAGGGGATTTAGAGGGTGTTTCATATGAAAGAATTATATATGAGGGCTATGGACCTGGTGGTGTTGCTCTATATCTTGAATTGATGAGTGATAATCGTAATAGAACTGCTGCAGAAATACGACATTTGCTTTCTAAACATGGTGGTAACCTAGGAGAATCAGGCTGTGTTGCCTGGATGTTTGAGAGAAAAGGCCAGTTTGTAGTTGATCTAGATAAAATGGATTATACAGAAGATGAGTTGATGTTGAGTGCTCTAGAGGCTGGGGCAGAAGATGTTGTTGCAGAGGACAATTTGATTAATATATATTCTAATTCCTCTAATTTTGAAGAACTTAGAAAAAATTTGGAAGCAGATGGTATATCCTTGGAATCAGCGGATATTGCTATGATTCCGGTAAATACTATGAAATTAGATCTTAATACTGCAAAAAAAACCTTGAGGTTAATGGATGTACTGGAAGATCATGATGATGTACAAGAAGTATATTCAAACTTTGATATACCGGAGGAAGTAATGGATGAAATTGGTGAAGATGTATAATCCCTAGATACTGATTTTTCAAATTTTCTTGTATATTTTTTGTTGTTGTGGTTACAATAACTCATAAAAGTATACAGGAGATGGAGTATATGTTAAAATTATATAGAAGAAGTTTAATAGTATTAATACTATTAATTATTGTCTTGTTAGGGAATGAAATAGAACCGATAAATCCCAATAAAAGCAATTCTAAATCTCATAATAGACAACTTATGAATTTATCAATCCTTCCTGATGAAATATTTGAATCCCTAGAATTACTTAATAAAAGGGCTAATGATCTACAAAAAGATTTGTCTGATAGGCAAGGATTTAGTTTTACATATTTTAAATTAGCAGGAGAACAATATATTTCGGCTAATACACCACTAATTGTACAAACTTATTACAAGAAGAGTAATAGTTTAGTACAGGAGATTATTACAATGCCGGCTAATTTTGTTGGATTGACAATTAGTGAATTAAATAATATTAGCGAGCAGTGGGAAATTAAAGAATATACAGCAGGCAAATTAATGATTCTTTATAGATCACTAGATGAGATCTCGCCTAAAGATAAAAAGAATATACATCTAGGGGTTAAGGAAGGTAAAGTTGCTATTTTTTATGGTGATAGTGGTCAACGAAATTTGAAAAAATTAACAGAAATTAACGTCAAGAACTTATCATTACAGGAACAAAGGAATTTAAAAGATGGTATTACGATAGGTTCAAGTGAAGAATTGTTATCAATACTTGATGGACTAATAAGTAATATAAATAATGATTAATTTTGTTTATAGTTTTTATTAATATTTTATATTTTTTCAAATACATATATAAGTTATGGGGTGATTTTTATGTTAATTTTAGGTATAGACCCCGGGTTGGCGATTGTTGGTTACTCACTTATTGAAAAAAAGGGTAATAAATTTAATGTATTTGACTATGGAGTGATTCGAACACCAGCAAGCCAGGCAAATTGTGATAGATTGAAGTCGATTTATAAAAAATTAGAGGATATTATTAAAAAATTTGAACCTGATGAAATGGCTGTGGAAGAACTTTTTTTTAATAAGAATGTAAAAACTGCTATTAAAGTGGGACAGGCTAGAGGTGTTATGCTTCTTGCAGGCGCACAATCAGGTCTCAGAGTATCAGAATATACACCCTTACAGGTTAAACAGGCTGTTGTAGGCTACGGACGAGCTAGTAAAAAACAGGTTCAACAGATGGTCAAAGCCTTATTATCTCTTAAAGAACTCCCTAGGCCGGATGATGCTGCTGATGCCTTAGCGGTAGCTATCTGTCATGGAAATAGTCTGGGTTTAAATAGGAGTATTATGAAATAGACCGTACTATATGTTCTGTCTAACACATTGATTTCCTTTGAAGTATATATTTTAATAAGGGAACAGGACGTGTGATGCTAATCTTAATCTTTGTTTCAAACTTACTATCAGACAAATGATTCAGTGGGGGGATAATTTTAGTGATAGGATATTTAAAGGGTCGTGTAATTTGGAATAATGAAAATGAAATAATTATTAATATTGATGGTGTAGGATATCAGGTTGAAGTTACAGGTAATAAATTGGTATATCCTAAAAATAAGGAAGTCGAATTATATATATATACATATGTCAGTGAGGACACTCTTGCTTTATATGGTTTTGATACACTTGAAGAGAGGAAACTTTTTATTATCTTATTAAGTATTACTGGTATAGGGCCAAAAGCTGCCAAAAATATTCTTTCTTCCTTATCTTACGATAAATTTATTAATGCAATCTTAACTGAAAATGTTGCTGTCTTAAAGCAAATATCTGGTGTTGGTCCTAAAACTGCCCTGCGTCTAATTTTAGAACTAAAAAGTAAAGTAAAGGATCTAGCAGTCAATCTAAATCTGGATATTAAAGAAAAGTCCTATGATGAAGATTTATATGATGCCCTTATTGGCTTAGGCTATTCAGCAACTGAAATAGATAATGCTTTGAAATTCTTAGATTTAGATGATACTGTAAATATAGAAAACAAAATCAGAAAAGTACTTTCTTATCTTGGTAAGGAGCATTAATGATGGAAGAGAAGAGGATAATATCTGGCGGTAAGAACGAAGAAGATCTTTTACTGGATAAGACTCTGCGTCCTCAGCTTTTGAAGTATTATATTGGACAATCAAAAGTAAAAGAAAAACTTGCAATATTCATTGAAGCTGCAAGGGCGAGGGGGGAAGCCTTAGATCATGTTCTATTATATGGCCCTCCCGGATTAGGTAAGACTACTTTAGCTAATATTATTGCTAATGAATTAAATGTCAATATTCATACTACATCAGGCCCTGCTATTGAAAGACCTGGGGATCTAGCTGCTATATTAACTAATCTACAGGAAAATGATGTACTTTTTATAGATGAAATTCATCGTTTGAATAAAGTGGTTGAAGAGGTATTATATCCTGCTATGGAAGATTATTCGCTTGATATAGTTATTGGAAAAGGACCCAGTGCTCGTTCTGTTAGACTTGACCTAGCCCAGTTTACACTAGTAGGTGCTACAACTAGAGCTGGATTATTAAGCTCTCCTTTACGGGATAGGTTTGGGGTTATAAATAGACTTGAGTTTTATAAAAATGATGAACTTGGGGAGATTATTAATAGATCTGCCCGGGTATTAGGTATTGAAATTGCTGAGAATGGGGCAATTGAGATAGCACGTCGTTCTCGGGGAACTCCTAGAATTAGTAATAGATTATTAAAGCGTGTGAGAGATTTTGCTCAAGTTAAGGCTGATGGTGATATTACTACTGAAGTTGTAGATAAAGCACTGCTTTTACTGGAGATAGATAAATTGGGTTTAGATAGTTTAGATCACAAGCTTTTAAGAACTATCATTACTAAGTTTGATGGTGGACCGGTAGGTCTTAATACACTTGCAGCTTCCATTAGTGAAGAACGTGAGACGATAGAAGATGTATATGAACCTTACCTTTTACAAATAGGATTTTTAGATAGAACCCCACGTGGACGTGTTGCTACTATTGCTGCCTATAATCATCTCGACATATCGTATAAAAAGCAAGAGAATAAGCTATTTGATTAGTTATTTATTTGCGTATATTGATAACTTTTGAATAACTGGCAAATAATATTAGCAACAATAGCTGGAGGTTTAATTATGAAAGTAGAGGAATTTGATTATCATTTACCTGAAGACTTAATAGCTCAACAACCCGCTGATATCAGAGATGAATCTCGCCTGATGGTTTTACATAAGAATGATGGTGAACTAGAACATAAAAAGTTCAAGAACATCATTGACTATCTTGATGAGGGGGATTTGTTAGTTTTAAATAATAGTAAGGTTATTCCAGCCAGGCTTTTTGGACAGAAGGTTCCTACTGGCACAGATATAGAGGTATTGTTGTTAAATGAGAAAGAAGAGGATACCTGGGAAGTATTAGTTAGACCTGGGAAAAGGGTAAAAAAAGGTGTGAAGATTTCCTTTGCTAATGGTAAATTGATAGGAGAAGCCTTGGAATATACCGATTTCGGTGGAAGAATTATGAAGTTTTATTATTCCGGTAATTTTGATGAGCTTATTGATGAACTGGGAGAATTACCCTTACCTCCATATATTACTGAAGAGTTGGAGGAACCTGGTCGTTATCAGACTGTATATGCTAAAAAAAGGGGGTCAGTTGCAGCACCAACGGCTGGCCTTCACTTTACAACTGAATTATTTAACTCTCTAAAAGAAAAAGGGGTAGATATCGCTTATTTAACTTTACATGTTGGTCTGGGAACCTTTCGCCCTGTAAAAGTTGATAATATAGAAGATCATAAGATGCACTCAGAGTATTATGAATTGAGTAAAAAGACGGCAGAAAAAATTAATCAGAAGAAAAAAGCCGGGAAGAAAATAGTTGCTGTTGGTACTACCGCAACAAGGACCCTTGAATCAGTTGTAAGTGAAAGGGGTAAAATTGAAGCAGCAAAAGGTTGGACTGATATATTTATCTATCCTGGGTATGAGTTTAAGGTTATAGATGCCCTGGTAAGCAACTTTCATCTTCCCAAATCAACACTTATGATGTTAATAAGTGCCTTTGCAGGTAAAGATAAGGTGATGTCTGCTTATAAGATTGCTGTTGAAGAGAAATATCGTTTTTTTAGTTTAGGCGATGCTATGTTAATAATATAAGGTTCTTCTCCATAACCGTTGGTAATAATCCCAGACGTTTTGCTATTAAGCTGAAGGAATTTAAAAAGTCTCCAGTAACGGACTGATTGCAAGAAGCTGATTTACAAAATCTTGTTTGAGCGAAGCGAGTTTGATTTTGTTGCTTCTTAATTGAAGGAGTAACTGGGCTACCTTAATGTCAAAATTAGAAGTACCCTTGTGGTGATTTAGACTTTTTCATGAATGAAGTAATAGCAAAAGGTCGGACATCTTTTCTACCAATTAATGTGGAGATGATCCTAATATAAAATCTCCTTGTTTGTATCTGCTATAAAGAAAGGAATGAAAAATTTGTCCTTAACATATCAACTTATACATAAAGAAAAGAATACAGCTGCCAGAACAGGTAAAATTTCAACATCTCATGGAGAAATTGAGACACCTATTTTTATGCCTGTTGGTACACAGGCTACTGTTAAGGCAATGACTCCAGAGGAATTAATAGAGATAGGCTCACAAATTATTCTTTCCAATACATATCATCTATATTTAAGACCTGGTTCCAAATTAATTGCAGAGGCTGGTGGTCTTCATCAGTTTATGCATTGGGATGGACCTATACTTACTGATAGTGGAGGTTTTCAAGTTTTTAGTTTATCTGATTTAAATGAGATAACAGAAAAAGGTGTTCATTTCCAATCACATATAGATGGCTCTAAACACTTTATATCCCCAGAAATATCTATGGAAATACAGATGGATTTAGGTTCTGA
>JBDNGI010000461.1:0-1867 GCA_041689345.1 Halanaerobiales bacterium | reverse complement strand
TAGTAACCTTCTCTATTTTTGCTAAAGGTAATAATGGGATAGATTTTACTTCTTGACTTATTGCAGAATTAAAATGTGTATAGACTAAAGAAACCTTATCTATGATATCTTCATTAAATAAAGAGATTATCTCATCAGAAACCTTTTTAGCAAACCAATATCCAGGATAGTCATCTATACCTATATATTCAGATACTATATTATAATCCAATTTTTTAAAGAAATCTCTAGCATTTCGTCCAATGACTATTAAAGAGACCTCTTCATCTTCCCGAAAAGACCCTTTAGCCTTATCGATTACCTTAGCATTATAAGAACCACAAAGTCCCCTATCTGAATTAATCACTATATAGAGATGTCTGTTACCATCCCTCTCAACCATCAAGGGATGCTCTGTCACCTCATTGGTATAAAGTGATACATCATTAATGATAAGCTTTGTTTTATTAAAAAAAGGTCGGGCATCTTCAGCTTTATCCTGAGCCTTCCTTAATTTAGCTGCAGCAACCATTTTCATGGCCTTAGTAATTTTTTGGGTGTTTTTTACACTATTAATACGACGCTTAATATCACGCATCGATTCCATTATTTTTCACCCTCTTTTGCCTCTCCTGATTCTTCTTGAGTATTATCCCCTTCACCATTATCACTATCTTGATCATCAGTACTTTCAGCTATAATACTTTCTTTCCTAACATTAAAACTGTCTTTAAACTCTTTTATTACTTCAATTAATTTATCTCTAGTTTCATCTGACAATTGTCCTTCTTCGGCTATAGTCTCAGGTAATTCTGGATAATTAGCATGAATATAGGCTAAGAATTCTTTTTCAAAACGAGCTAGATTATTAACTGGAATTTCATCAAGATAACCATTAATAACTGTATAAATAATAATAACCTGGTCTTCCATCTCCATCGGCGAATACTGTGGTTGTTTTAAAACTTCCACTATTCTCTCACCACGGGCTAAACGGTTTTGTGTAGCCTGATCTAAATCTGAACCAAACTGAGCAAAGGCTTCCAGCTCCCTATACTGAGAAAGATCAAGTCTTAAGGTACCAGCAACTTTTTTCATAGCCTTAGTCTGGGCAGCACCGCCAACACGGGAAACAGAGATGCCAACATTAATAGCCGGCCTTACACCAGCAAAGAAAAGTTCACTTTCTAGGTAGATCTGTCCATCTGTAATTGATATTACATTTGTAGGGATATAGGCTGAAACATCACCAGCCTGTGTCTCAATAATTGGCAGCGCAGTCAAAGAACCCCCACCAATATCATCATTCAATCTTGCAGCCCTTTCTAATAATCTAGAATGGAGGTAGAAAACATCACCAGGATACGCTTCACGCCCTGGAGGCCTTCTCAACAACAAGGACAATGTACGATAAGCCACAGCATGTTTTGATAGGTCATCATAGACTACCAAGACATCTTTATTTTGTTCATACATGAAATACTCACCAATTGCACAACCAGAATATGGAGCTATGTACTGTAAAGGCGCCGGTTGACTAGCTGTAGCAGATACAACAATAGTATAATCCATTGCACCATTCTCAGTTAAACGATTAGCAATCTCAGCAACTGTCGAGGCCTTCTGGCCAATAGCCACATAGATACAGATCACATCTTGGTCTTTTTGATTTAAAATGGTATCTATTGCAATAGCTGATTTACCTGTCTGCCTATCACCAATTATTAATTCCCTTTGTCCTCTACCGATTGGAACCATAGAGTCAATTGCCTTCAACCCTGTTTGTAAGGGAGTATCAACAGGTTGCCTATCAACAATCCCTGGTGCTGGTGATTCAACAGGCCTAGTCTTACTGCTATTAATAGGACCTTGCCCATCAACCGGTTGT
>JBDNGI010000460.1:0-5708 GCA_041689345.1 Halanaerobiales bacterium | reverse complement strand
TAAATTAATAACAGGGGCTTTAATTGGTATCCTTGCAAACATCATCAAACTGATTTCAAACTACATAATGTATCTTCTTGGTATGACAGATGTAGTATTCTGGCAAATAACGGCAACTCGCTTCCTTGAAAAAGAAAATTTATTTAAACCGGTAGCATATTTTATTGGGGCAGTAGCAGATTTCACTGTAACATCTGCTCTAGGAGTAATCTTTGTAGTAATTATATATTTTTCTGGCAAAGACTATATCTATATTAAAGGTATAGGTTTCACAATGCTTGTCTGGGTGGTACTTTTCGGCACCTTATTAGCACAAGAAGTACAGACAAAAATTCCGCAAGAACCTCTGGGCATTATAGTTACTATTATTGCTCATTTAATCTATGGTATAGGTTTCGGCTTTTTCAGTTCCTGGTTATATGATGAGGAAAATTATGAGTGATTACAAACACCATTATCATTTGTAAATATTTGCTTCTATGGGGTTATATGATATACTATAAAAAGGATATAAGAAGACTTGATTTAGATGGAGTTTTTACCCCACCTGAATCTTAGCCGCACTTATTTCGAAACTTGCGGGCACATACCCCTTACTTGTAGAAGCCCTAAAGGATGACCTAAAGATCAGGCCCTGGGAGTCTTAGTAAGGCCGTTGAGATAAATGTAAAACCATGTGGTTCAAAGGGGGTTATTTCATGTCAAATAGGTTAAAACAAATACCTGTTGGAATAGATGACTTTAAAGAAATTATTGAAAGAGATACCTATTTTGTTGATAAGACTTTACTTATTAAAAAGATAATTGAAAATGTAAGTAAAGTTGTACTTTTAACTCGTCCTCGTAGATTTGGAAAAACCCTAAATTTTAGTATACTGAAGTGTTTTTTAGAAATGCCTGAATGCAGAAAATTTCAAAATCAGGATAAAAGTTATAAATACTTATTTGAAGGACTTAATATATATAAAGAAAAGGCAATAGTAGAAGGCCACCTAGGAAAATATCCACTTATCAATTTTTCTTTTAAAAAAATTAAAGCAAATAACTGGCAAGATGCAAATTATCTTTTTAAAGAAGAGATATCTCGTGAATATAATAAACATAGTTATTTACTGGATGAGAATATTGTAACACCAGCTGGTAGTAGAAAGAAATTTGAAAGAATTTTAAATATGGAAGGTCGTATTATTGAATATACTTCAGCTATTGCTGATTTATCAAGGTTTTTAAAAGATTATTATCAAAAAGAAGCAATAGTATTAATAGATGAATATGATACCCCCCTTCATTATGCTAAACTTAACGGTTATTATGATGAGATGTTGAATATTATGAGGGCCTTAATGGTTGATGGTATGAAAGGGAATAAGAATTTAGAAAAGGGAATTGTAACTGGAATTATGAAAATATCACAGGAAAGTATCTTTAGTTCTTTTAATAATCCTGAAATAGCAACAGTAATAGATGGATACTGTTCAGATAGTTTTGGTTTTAACGAAAAGGAAGTGAAAACCATCCTGGATTATTATGGCTTGTCAAGAGAGATGGAAACTGTCCAGGAATGGTATAATGGTTATCTTTTTGGTACTGATAAAACTATATATAATCCCTGGAGTATTTTAAAATTTATTAAAACTGATGATCATCGACCTAGGCCTTATTGGGTAAATACTGGTGACCCAGAACTTATTAAAAGGAGCTTACAACTTGACCAGGTACAGGGAAAGAAATATGTTGAAGATTTGTATAATGGGAAGTCAATAGAAGTTGAGATTGAAGAAAATATAGTTTATGAAGATGTTTTTAATAATGTTGAAAAGGCTTTGGGTTTTTTGCTTCACTCTGGCTATCTTAAGGCTGAGTATGTTGAAGGTAAAGTAAATACTTATAACTTAAGTATTCCAAATAGAGAAATAACCCAGATTTATAAAAATATACTAGAAAATTGGTTTAGTCGAGATCAAAAGACTAATTATGTTATCAAAGATATGATAAACGATTTATTATCATTAGAAATAGAAAAGTTCAAAAATGATCTAGCTTCATTATTGCTAACTGTAAGTAGCTACTATGATGCTGCAAGTGTAAATGCTCAGTTGAAAAAGACTATCAAAAAAGAAGAAATAGATAGATATGAAAACTTTTATCACGGTTTATTACTGGGAATTATGGTAAATATAAATGATGGTTATTATCTGAATAGTAATCAGGAATATGGGAGAGGAAGACCTGACATTGTAATATTACCCAAAGACTTAAATAATACTGCTTTTATTATAGAATTTAAGAATGAGTATACCTCTACAAGTAAAACAGCTAAAGAGGCAGCTCAAGAAGCTATGGAGCAAATAAAAGAAAAGCAATATGAAGAAGGGGTTAAAAAGACGGGAGTATCAAAGGTCATCAAGATTGGACTTGGTTTTAAAGGTAAAGAAGTGGGAGTAGAATGGGAGATGTAGAAATTTGAAACCATAACAGGTTCCAGTGAATATTATTCATAAGAAGGTGTTTAATACTATGGTCAGACAGTATGGGATAGCAAATGATCTATTAGAGGATGTAAAAAGAATACTCAGCAATTATCCTGTAGATCAGGCATTGATCTTTGGTTCCAGGGCAAGAGGAGATTATATTAGTACATCTGATATTGACTTGGTAATAGTGGGTCAAAATCTAGATTCTACACAATTAAACTTAATCAAAAATGATTTAGATTGTCTTAACACTATATATTCCTTTGATATTATTAATTTGAAAAATATTAATAAAGAAAAATTGAAACAAAATATAGCTGAAGAAGGTGTTTTATTCTATGATCCAAATCAATAGATTGCAGGAAAAATTCAAGGACTATAAAAATGCCTATAACAGGTTAGAAGAAGGTTTAGCAATAGAACCTACTGTAGATATTATAATGGATGGAGTGATACAGAGATTTGAATTCACTTTTGAATTGTCCTGGAAGCTGCTGAAGGCTTACCTTGAATATCAGGGATTTGAAGAAGCCAAGAGTCCTCGAAGTACTATTAGGTTAGCTTTTCAAAATGGTATGATAAATGAAGGAGATAGTTGGATTGATATGATGATTGATCGGAATAAAACTTCACATATTTATGATGAAAAAGAAATAAGATTAATTTATAAAAAGATAAAAGAAAAACACGTCAAGCATTTAAATAAATTAGTTAAATATATGGAAAATGAAGTATAGAAAAGGGTAAAATATACCCTACAGAATAGACTTTAATCTATTCTGTAGGGTTTTTCCTATACCTCAAATAGCTCAGTACTCAGATATCTCTCACCTGTATCTGGTGCTATAGTTACAATTGTCTTGCCTTTGCCAAGCTCTTTAGCCAATTTCAGTGCTGCAGCAATAGCGGCACCAGAAGAGATACCTAAGAGTAGGCCTTCTTCAGTAGCTGCCCGCCTGCTTGCTTCTATTGCTTCATCATTATCTATCTTAATAACCTTATCGATAATATCTGTATTTAAGACATCTGGTATGAAACCTGCACCAATTCCCTGTATTTTATGTGATCCAGGGCCTTCACCGGAGATAACGGCAGAATTAGTGGGTTCAACGGCTGCTATCTTAATCTCAGAATTATGTTCTTTTAAAGCCTCGCCGACACCAGTTATAGTACCACCTGTACCAACACCAGCTACAAAATAGTCAAGATTACCTTCTGTATCAGCTATGATCTCTTGAGCGGTTGCCTTACGGTGAATATCAGGATTAGCTGGATTTTTAAACTGCTGTGGTAGGAAATAGTTATCACCATTATCAGCTAGTTCTTTGGCCTTGTTAATAGCACCATTCATACCTTCAGCACCTGGAGTTAGGACTATCTCTGCCCCATAAGCTGATAATAATTTCCTGCGTTCCACACTCATACTATCAGGCATAGTCAGAATAACCTTATATCCTTTAGCAGCACCAATCAGAGCAAGGCCGATACCTGTATTACCACTAGTAGGCTCTACAATTGTTCCACCTGGCTTCAAATCTCCGTCTTCTTCTGCTGTTTTAATCATATTATAGCAGATTCTATCTTTAACACTACCACCAGGGTTATTTCTTTCTAATTTAATAAGTACTGCTGCATCATCTTCCCCTGTTAAGTTATTAAGTCTTATTAAGGGGGTCTTGCCGATCAATTCTGTTACATCATTATAAATAGTCATCTTTAATCACTCCTCCATTTATTCTTTTTATGTATTACTTTCGTAAATAAGTTATACGCTTAAGGCCGGTTAGCAATATTCTTCATTCACGGAAATCGCTAAGTAATTTATAAAGATTATATTAAGATTAATTAAATCATAGTAATTTGATATGTTTATATGTATTATAAAATATATATGATTGAAAGTCAAATAATTACCTTATTAAAATTTCTTGCAAAGCTTATATCTATATGTTTACCCTTTTTCAAGAATATATCTTGGAGCTCTGATACCTTGATCTGAATATATTATTGGATTTTGCAAAATTCATAAAATTAAAAGACATAATATGTCTGTTGTATTAATATAATCTAAAGAAGGAGACATGATCAAAATGAATTTAAGTAAGCCAATTAAAAGGGAATCGGTCGTGAATACTGTTTTAAATAGAATTAAAGAAGCCTTGATGAAAGGGGAAATCAAACCAGGAGATAAGTTACCAACAGAAGTAGAATTTAGTAACAAATTGAATGTTAGCAGGACATCTATCAGAGAAGCTATGCAGACACTCAAGGCTTTAGGTGTTATAGATGTTCGTCAAGGTGATGGAACTTATGTTGTTGATGAAGTTAATTCAAACTGTATTAACCCTTTAATCTTTTCACTTTTAGCTAAATCTGGTAGTTCTAAAGAATTAGTGGAATTAAGGTTTTTAATGGAGGTTGGTTATACAAAACTGGCAATAAAAATAATGAATGAAGAAGACCTTTGGGCCATTAAAAATGCTTTTGAAAAACATAACGAGGCAGTAGAAAATGGAGAAAATGATTTAGGGAGATATGAAATGTCCTTTCATTATGAGATTTTGAAAGCCACTAAAAATCCTTTTGTAATAGAAATTGGTCAAACAGTTCTTAAATTGTTTGAGGCTTCTATTAGAAGAACTAGTAAGAAAAACCCTGAGGTTGCTATTAAACACCATCGAGGAATATTGGAGGCAATCAAAAAAAAGGATTCAAAGCAAGCAGAAATAGCTATTAAACAAAGTTTCGAAATTTGGGGAGAACATATTACTGATTAGAACTGGACTAATTTAAAAAGTTTAGATAAACGAGGTGATTATATTCAAAATTAAAGATGGTATTTTTACTTAAGTGTATATATCCAGATTAGTCATAATTGTAGTGAATTTGATGGATGAAAGGTTAATTATAATAAAATTAGGGGGAAATAAAAAGATGGAATCATTGAAAAGTGATAAGTTTATTTTAAGGGTTTTAGAAAATGGTTCTTTTACAATTCATGATATTGAAAATGATATTTTATGGGGAAGTGAATATCCTGGCTGGGTTACACTTAAAAGAGGTAAAAAGCTCGATAAAATAAAGTTGGATTGTTGTAATGTAAAAAGGAAAAACAATTTGATTAATATAAAATTTTGTAATATTAAGTCTGTTGTATTTGGTGAAATAGATTTTGAGATGGATGTTGAGTTAAATTTACAGGATAATTGTATAGATTTATCAATTACAAAAGCC
>JBDNGI010000459.1:0-4925 GCA_041689345.1 Halanaerobiales bacterium | reverse complement strand
CCTACATCTAAAGCATTTTCTATAGCTTTAATCCCTTGACTCCCTGTAAGTTTATATGTACCAAAACCAACTCCAGGTATTTTATCACCAGTTTTAAACTTTAATATTTTCATGATTCCAATCAACCCCTTCTTATAGTATCAGTATACCAATTATTATTAAGTATTTTGGTTATATATATTACAAATCAAAAGAAGACTTGCTCAGATTGAGTTTTTACCTAAAATTTTTAGGCCCTAGGGGTCTTAGTATTACTGTTGAGATAAAAAACTCCCTCTGAAACTAAGAACACACTTTATTGTATATATTGCTAAATCTAGTTTAATACAATATAATATAAATAAGACTTGCTTCAGAAAAAGCACATTTAATCAGGAGGTTATTTCCTATGAAAAAATGCAAGTTAATATATAATCCGGCTGCCGGCAATAAAGCATTCCCAAAAAAGCTGGATAGAATAATTAGTAAGCTGCAGACGAAAGGCTACCATGTAGACATGTATAGAAGTATGAAAAAAGATGATTTCGACGAAATTATTGAAAGTATTAAAATTAGTGATTACCATAACATTCTAGTAGCTGGTGGTGATGGATCGTTAAATATAATCATTAATAAAATGTTAAAACATAATCTAAATATTCCAATTGGAATTATACCAGCTGGCACTGCCAATGATTTTGCTACATATTTAAATATGCCTACAGATTTTGAGCGAACAATTGACGTCTTTGATAATAAAAATATCCAAGCTGTTGATATTGCTAAAGTAAATAATAAGTATTTTATCAATGTCTGTTTGGTAGGAGAATTCTCCTCTGTTCCCCAGAATACAAATACAGAATTTAAAACACTTCTAGGCAAAATGGCATATTACTTAAATAGTATTAAGGAAATTCCTAATTTAAAGCCAATTCCTTTTAGAATAGAGACAAGATCAACTACTCTAGAAGAAAAACTATATATGTTTGTGATATTGAATAGCAGTGGAGCAGGTGGCTTTAAGAATTTAAGTCCTAATGCCAAAATAAATGATGGATTATTCGATTTTATAGGTATAAAATACAAAGACTATAAAGGTATTTACAAACTTCCTTCTTTATTAATGCAAGTATTACAAGGAGAACACCTAACTAATAAAGATGTAATTCACATAAAAGAAGAGTATTTCAGAATAGAATGCCTAGACTCTTCCTTAAATAATTACCATTGTGATATAGATGGGGAAAAAGGTCCTAAACTCCCCTTAAATATATCTGTATTACCTCAAAAAATAAGGATCTATACAAATAGAGACCTAAAGATTTAGATAGAGTTAAATCTATTTACTTTAAACCCAGTTGTATCTGTCTTTACTTTGAAGATGCAGCCGGCATTAGCTTGCTTACTTAATTCTTCTTTGGTCAGCCCTTCACTAGCTGTGGTAATATATAGTTCATCAAGATTTTTTCCAGCAAATGTACATGAAGTTACACGGCTCACAGGTAATGATACTCTATCTAACAATTCACCATTAACTGGATTCCAGCGTGATACACACCAACCCCCCCATTGGGCTATCCACAACATACCCTCTTTATCAATAGTCATACCGTCAGGTACTCCCTGTCCATCAGGAATGCTTATAACTACTCTTTTATTTGATATTTTACCTAACTCAAGATCAAAATCAAAGGCCAAAACCTCTTTTGTAGGTGTATCTATGTAATACATTGTCTTATTATCTTTACTCCAGGCTAAACCGTTTGAGATCGAGACGTTATTTAAAACATTTTGTACTTCAAGCTCAGGAGTTAGATAGTATAAGCTGCCTGCCGCTTTTTTACCGGTAGTATCCATTGTGCCAGCCCAGAATCTTCCATATGAATCACATTTCCCATCATTAAATCTGTTGTTTTTTTTATCATGTTCTATACCAGTATGGATTCTAGCTATATCTCCATTATGCAGATTGAGAGAATAAAAACCATCCTTTAAGGCAAGTACCAGGCCACCTTTCTTATTTGGAACAGCTGCACCAACTGCTTGACCAGTATCATATGTCCTTAAATTATTATCCTCCGGCCTATAGACAAACAGTTTTTCACCAACAATATCAATCCAGATAAAGGTCTGAGTCTGATCATCCCAGCATGGCCCTTCAGCCAAAATAGACTTTTTATTTATTAGCAACTCAACATTATAATTCATTTTAATAACAACCACCTTCTTTATTTTTTATTTTGTCTAACTTTATTCTCAACTTTCTTTATTGCTTTTTCAGAAGCCCAGATGATTACAAGTACCGGAATACTAACACCCAGGAATGGCAAAAGACTTGGCAAAACTCTAAAAAGGAATGTAACTCCGATTAATCCTAAAATCATTTGCAAAGTTTCTAGTGGTGACAAAAAACCAAAAAATAAAGCATTTTTAATAATATCCCTTTTTCTAAGTTGGTATTGTATAGTTATTGGAAATATATATATTAAATCTATAAAATATAGAAAAATAATAAGATAAATAAAATATCTAATAATTAAATAATGAACTCCACTAAGGGAATTAAAATATCTTAAATCAATTATCAAAACCAAACCTATCACAAACATAATCAACCCAATTATATTAATCTTTATGAAATTTGCTTTATAGATCTGCCAGTACTCTTTAAAGACTTCTACATTTTCTTTACCATCAAACCACTTTTTTATAATTCCTAACATAGATATAGTTGCCGGCATAATGCCAAAAATCCCCAGGCCCATAATAGTAAAAACAATCCATAATATATTTACATAGACTAACCTGCTAACCCATTCTGTTACTTTATATAAAGAACCATCATTTTTTAGTATATTATAATCCACTAATTATATTCCCCCTCCCATCATATCCTACAAAAACAAAATTTATATTAATAAAAGTAATAATAATACATTCGATAAAATAACTATAAATCCTTTTAATTTAAGAAAACTCTTTACTGTCTATAATCAATTATGTAATAATCCGAAAGCTAATTTCACACACTTCATAGTTGGCTGGTCCCTCTAGTAATAATCATTCTAATTACTTTACTTACTTTCAAACTTTTTAGTAACAAATCTGATAATTCCAGATCATATTGATAAAGTCAACTCTAAACAAAGCTTATCATAAGAACAAGGAAATACTAATTTAGCATATCTAAATAGTTCTTACAATTTTGCTTCAACTTATATTTCTACAGCAGCTACAAAAGAAATATATTATCCAATATTAGCCTTCTCCATAACCCTCTTACCAGTAATATCCCTTATTTATATTTTATCATAAATGTGGGATTTTTGTAATAAAATATATTTTGGTTTATAACTTTGTGGAAGTTAAAAAAGGCAGGCATAATTTGCCCTCCCACCTTTTTTAGATAACTATAAAAATCTATACTGCTACAGCAAAATAATGATCACCAATTTTTATAATAACATCTCTATAAAAAACCCATTCACTTGTTGCTGTCTCCGGATTATAATAATATAATGCTCCAAATGAAGGATCCCATCCTTCCAGAGCGGCCTGTGCAACTAGATATGCAGTCTGATCGGGTTCAAGCCAAAATTGCCCATCATTTATAGCAGTAAACTGCCATGGTTGGAATATAACACCTTCAATTGTATCCGGAAAAACAGAGTTTTTTACTCGATTTAAAATTACAGCAGCAACTGCAACCTGTCCTTCAAAAGGCTCTCCCCTTGCTTCAGAATATACTGCCTTTGTAAGTAGTTCCATTTCTTCTGCTGTTATAGTCATACTCTGATTCATATTTTCTGTTATAAGGAAAGGTACCTGTACTTGATGTCCAACACCTAAAAAATCATATCGAATTTCATTGAAGTCCCTTAATTCCCATGGGGAAATATTAAATTTACTAGCAATTGTCTTTACATTATCTCCAACTTCAACGTAATAATCTAATATAATATTATAATTTCGATCAGTATAATCTGGTATAGTAATTAAAAGTTTCTGACCAATTACTAATTCATTACTAGTCAAATTATTTGTTTCTATTATTTGATTGGCACTAGTGCTAAATTGAGTAGCAATTGAAGAAAGGCTATCACCTGATTGTACATGATAAACAACTTTATTACTTACAGTATCAGGAGATGTAATATATAATAATTGACCAACATATAGACTATTACCTGGTAAATGATTCAGTTCTATAATATTGTCACTAGTAGTATTGAACTTATTAGAAATCAGCCACAAACTATCACCAGGTTTTACAAAATATACAATTGGGACATTACTTCCTCCTGCTCCAGGTTGTTCGGGTGTTTCTTCGCCATTACCTGAATCATCCCCATTTCCAGGTCTCTCATCATCACTTCCATCAGCTTGTCCAGGAAGTAGCAATTGCTGACCTACCATTAACATATCACTTTCTAGATTGTTTAAATCTCTAATTTCCTGTACTGTTGTATCATTCCTGACTGCTATTAGATAAAGACTATCTCCTGCTTGTACAATATAAATACTATCATTAGCACCAGGCTCTTCAGGATATGGAACCACATCCCCATTTCCAGGTGTCTTATCATCACTTTCGTCAGCCTGTCCTGGAAGTAGTAAATGTTGGCCTACCATCAGCATATCACTCTCTAAATTATTAATATCTCTAATTTCCTGTACTGTGGTATCATTTCTGACTGCTATCAAATAGAGACTGTCTCCTGCTTTAACTATATATATATTATTATTATCGCCAGGATCTGGAACCACATCCCCATTTCCAGGTGTCTTATCATCACTTTCATCAGCCTGTCCTGGAAGTAGTAAATGTTGGCCTACCATCAGCATATCGCTCTCTAGATTATTCAAGTCTTTAATCTCCTGTACTGTGGTACCATTCCTGA
Organism: Halanaerobiales bacterium; assembly: GCA_041689345.1. Classification (GTDB taxonomy): domain Bacteria; phylum Bacillota; class Halanaerobiia; order Halanaerobiales; family DTU029; genus JBDNGI01. The sequence goes on along the minus strand of JBDNGI010000459.1, from coordinate 45 downwards.
CTGCTATTAGATAAAGACTATCACCTGCTTGAACTATATATACTG
>JBDNGI010000458.1:0-3399 GCA_041689345.1 Halanaerobiales bacterium | reverse complement strand
TACGTTATACGAAATGCCACAAAAGAAAGGGGAATACATATGAATATTTCTACCAAATTATTAACAATTGTTGATGAGTTGGAAGAATTTAAATTCAATGCAAATACATATTTTTTAGAATCAGGTTATACAGAAATTATTGATAGTAATATATATCCAAAAATAAAGGCTTTGAAATATTATTTGAATTTAGCAAATGCAAAACACTTAGTGAAGGAGATTGATAAATTTGAATTTGAAAGAGGAAATGCAATAAGTATATTAGAAGAAGTACGAAGTGGTTTTATTTTAGATGAGTCAAAGCGAATTGCTAATGAATTAAAAGAAAATGAATATGATAAAGAATTTAATTCTACTAGTCCCTTTGATTTATATGATTTTCATGAAAAAATAAAAGAAATTGCAGGACCGCTTTTTGATAATGGGCATTATAGACAAGCTATTTTAGATGTATATATAGCTCTTGTAGAGGAAGTAAAAAATAAATCGGATGTTAGTGATAAAGATAATACTCCGTTAATGCAAGAAGTTTTTTCTAAAAATAATCCTATTTTAAAAGTATCAGACGATGAAGATGAACAACTTGGATTCATGTGGTTATATTCAGGAGCTGTTATGGCGATAAGAAATCCTAAAGCCCATAGATTAATTGAGCAAAATGATCCTGAAAGAACATTAGAATGGTTAGCGTTTGCTTCTGTTTTATTTAAAGTTCTTGATGAATCAACAAAAATATAAACATTGTGGCACTTCGTATAACAAATCAGGAGTATTTCCGCAATTGAGATAAAAAGAGAGCCCAAATCGATTAAAATAATAATCTTAATTTGAGCTTGAAAATGGCAATAAATATAAGATACAATTGAGGAAATACTTTGTTGAACGAAGCTGCGGTGCTTAAGCAGTAGATCTATGGGTTTTTAATAATTTCTCTCTTATTGAAAAACTATAAATATATCAATAAGACATAAAATATACAAGAAATATAAAGAAAATAAACTAAAAAATGACATCTCGAGGATGCAACTTCCCCCTCCCCATAAAATTAATTTTTATAAAGTTTAAGTAATAACTCTGGAGGAGCCTTAAAATTTCTAGGTAGCTCATCTTTTGTAACAAATTTTTTACAACCACAGACAGGACATTTTTTAATATTTAAACCAAGTTTTTCAATAAGTTGATCTGTTGTAAGTCTGAGATATTCAATAATCTTTGTTCTTGTAAGTTTTTTACATAAATGCAATTTAGTCTTACGATTTCTGCTAGCCATAATACCAAAATAACGAATTTTTTTGAATTTCTTAGGTAAGATATGCATAAGAAATCTCCTGATAAATTCAAGAACATCAAGAGTCATAAACTTAGTCTTACCTTTATCTTTGTAGTCCTTGTATTTAAATGATACCTGGTGGTTTTCCACTTTAATAATTCTACTATTAGCAATAGCGACTCTATTAGTATATCTAGCCAGATAATTTACAACATGTGAAGCATCCTTAAAAGTTTTTTCACAGAAAACAACCCAATCTTTATCATACAAAGTATCAATAAGAGCCTGATATTTTATACTATCATTCAAATAATCAATGTTGCTATAAAAGTTAATATTACCGTTTAAAACTTCTTTTTTAAAGAGATCAATAAATTTACCCCTAAATTTTTTGGCAATCACTTTGTAATGAATAAAAAAATCTTTTTTAGTCTTAATCCATTGATTAGAAGATGATAATCCCCCAGCAGGTATGATACAATGTAGATGAGGATGAAAAGAAAGAGTTTGTCCCCATGTATGCAAAACAGCAGTAATGCCAATTTGTGCACCAAGATGTTTTTTATCATGAGCAAGTTCCTGTAAAGTCTCTGAAGCAGCCTTAAAGAGAAGAGAATAGAGCACTTTTTGATTTCTAAGAGCAATAGGATTCAAATCATCAGGAATAGTTAATACTACGTGAAAGTACTTTTCATTAAGCATAGTAGCCTGTTGTTTAAGAATCCATTGTTCTCTCTCAATTCCCTGGCATTTAGGACAATGTCTATTGTGACAGGAATTGTATGAAATTTTAATATGACCACAATCTTCACATTTATCTATATGACCGCCCATTGCTGATGTGCGACAATTAATTAAAGCCCGTATAACTTTATTTGCATTATAGGGAACTGGATATTTCTTTTTATACTCACCCCAATATTGGATTAAAATGTCCTGAATTTTAGGCATTTTTATCATAGCTTAAGGTATCAAGGGGGCTTTTTATCTTAAGCACTCTTGTATCTCTTAAATGGAGATACATGCTTGTTGTTTTAATGCTGGCGTGTCCCATAAGTTGTTGAATATATACTAGGTCAACGCCAGCATCAAGCAAATGAGTAGCGAAGCCGTGTCTTAAGGTATGAGCAGTAGCTTCTTTTAAAATTCCAGCATTAATTCTAGCTTTACGAAATTCCTTTTGAGGAGTTCTTGTAGTTAAAGGCTTATCTGGATTTTGCCCTGGGAAAAGCCAGTATTTAGGTTTGTACTTTTTATAATAATCCCTGAGAATATGAAGATTAGTTTTTGATAATAGTGTATGCCTATCTTTTTTACCTTTACTTTGATAGACAATAATTTTCATATTGGAGCTATCAATATCTTTTACTCTCAATTTAACAACTTCAGAAACACGTAGACCACCACCATAAATAGTAAAATAAATAGCTTTATGCTTAAGATTAGTGACTTGATTAAAGATAGTCATAATTTCTTCTTTGGAAAAGGATAACAGGGAGTTTTTTCTCTTTTTTCGCCCTAGGAATATGTTTGATGTCCCAATGTCGATCAAGAGTAGATTCAAAAAAGAAGCGAAGAGCACTATATGCTTGATTTACATAGCCTGTACTTAAGTTTCTAACATCAATAGCATGAGCAAGGAATTCCCTAATATGTTCACTATCAAGAGAATCAGCCTTAGAATCAAAAAACTTCTCGAAATGGTCAATATGCATGAGATAACTATATTGAGTCTTAGTACTAAAATTCCTTAATTTCATGTCTTGCATCATTTTTTCTTTAAAAACAGTCATTTACCACATCTCTTTAGTATTTTGATTATATTTTATATAAAGATGTGGTAAAATTAAATAAATATTGAAGAAAATCTTATGATTTCGATTAAGAAAGCCACTGCGTCAGCAGTTTTGTTCAACACAGTATTGCCAGTTCCGCTCCTGCCGTCGCTTCACCCAAATCCAGCAGACTAAGATAAGAGCTATCTAAGTCTGCTGGATTTCGGCAATACCTAAACGTTAGAACGCCAAGTTAAATTTAATACTTCTGGTAAAGTAAAATTGTCAAGAATACTGACATAGGGGAGATTTAAGAATTCATAGAAAGAGGGTCAACGCAAACTACCCGATGGT
>JBDNGI010000457.1:0-10197 GCA_041689345.1 Halanaerobiales bacterium | reverse complement strand
AGTGTTTGATGAATTACTATTATTGTAGCCATATCTGTAATTACTATTATTAGTAGAATACCTATAATTGCTAGTTGAATAATAACTTCCACTTCTATAACTATATGCCAGGGCTCCATTTGAAACAATAGAAATAAGCATAACAAAAACTAAGATTATAAAATACTATCTTTTTATTTAATTTCATCAAATATTCCTCCTTATAATATTATGGTCAACGGTATTACTAAAACCCCACTTTTATAAATGAGGTTTTACCGCCAAGTTTCCAATTAAGTGGGACTTACCATGTCTTCTTTAATTCTATATATGTCTGCTATATAGCAGGATCAGGACTATCGATAAATATTTGCACAATCATAAATCCACCATTTTTAGTCTTAACTACTCCATTACCAACCCTGTCATAACGTGACTTTATAATATTTTCTCGGTGTTCAGGGCTTGCCATCAGAGACTGAAAAGCCTCTTGGATTGAATGAGACTCTGCTAAGTTTTCCCCAGCCAAAGAATACTCAATATTATAATTTCCTAACATATCAAATGGGGTACCATAGCTTGGAGAATTGTGATCAAAGTAATTATTATCAATCATATCCAAGGCCTTTCTCCTGGCTACTCCAGTCAACTTCATATCCAGTTCAAGGAGATCTAATCCCTGTTCCTGTCTAACTTCATTTATAAGCTTGAGCATCTCATATTCCTCATCTGTGACATATTCATAATTAATGGTATCTTCATTTTGCTTATTACTATTATCTGTATCCTGAGTAGAGTTTGAATTCTGATCATTACCTAGCTCTAGACCTTTTTTAATTGTAGAAGTAATAATATCTTCATCAGCACTGCCGCCAATATTTTCCCTCATTAAATTAATAATCCACAGCATAACCATACCTTTGATAACTGTTAGTACACTACCCTTGTGTTCATCCCAGAAACTAGCACTAACCTGCTGTGATGCTAAAATACCAGAACCAGCAATATGAAAGATTAGTAAAAATACAAGTAACAATGATATAATGTTTGAATTAAAATACCTCAACCTCTTCACCCCCAAAATCAACATTTGTCATCATTATAGCATGTGTTATGAAGGGATTACTAATGTAATATATGGCAAAAAAAAGAGAATGGAGGATTAGTCCATTCTGTAAAAGTTGAGATCTATATTGCTAGCTGGAGAATTTATCTCTACAATTAATTTATTATTAGAATTTTGATAATTAGGTGTCTGGTATATATTATTTTCTGTTTTTATCAAGCCTTTATCTGTAAAATTATTATTAGAGATTAACCCTTCTGATCTAATACGAACTGCCCTGTCATCAGGAATATTCAAATCCACATTAGCTGCTGCTAAATTTAATTCTAGATACTGTGTCTCTTTACCAAGATCAATCTCCAAATCACCTGCACCACTATTTATTGTTAGCTCTTGGGCATTTAACTCTTCTAGATTAAAGTTAAACTGACCAGCAGCAGCATTAACTTTTATTTTTAGTGGTATAGTTCTGGTCAAGTATAATTGCCAATCATTTTTAGCAGAAAAATTAAACCAATTATTACTTTTTTCAGCTTGCTTAATTGATAAATATCCAATATTCTTATCTTTATCATATGAGTAATCAAAACCCGGGCTATTATTTTTATAACTTAGTCTAGCTTCATATAGATTTTTTTCTTCTCTAACTGAATCCAATATTAATCTCCCTACACTAAAATTTAGCTCTACTTCCATCATCTCTATATCTGGACTAATTTCTGTTTCAGATCTATATCTATTTGAATCCCTATTTACTAAAGGCGGCCTAAAATCATAGTTATAATCATATGTATAATAACCATCTCCATTGCTGACAAGAAAGAGCCCTAATATTCCTAATACAAAAATTATTGGTGTTAACCACCACAATGGTGTGTTTTTTAAAATAATATTAAATCCAATAATAATGATTAGAACAGGCCATAAGTGCAACAGCAGACTCCAATTAAAATGTCTTACAACTCCTATGGTATTTAAAAGATAAGAAACCGATACCTATTAAAATAATTCCCCAATTAATCTGTGAGCGCTTATTATTATTCATTATTATTTACCCCCTTAAGGAGTAATACAATACCAAAACCAACTAGAACTAAGGGCCAAAACCGATGCCAGCGAAAATATGGGGAGATATTATCAATTAGAAATAATGACCCCAGACCTACTAGTATAACACCGATAGTTCTCTGACGACCATCATCCATGGCATCATCTCTAGAGTTGGCTGCTTCGTTCTCAAACCCTGTTTTTTTTTCCGACTGATGCTCATTATCTTCCTCAAAGTCATAATTACTTTTTTCTTCTTGATGATTAGAATCATCATCATTATAACTATAACCATCGACATCTATAGTATTAGTTCTTTCATCATAGTTTATAGTAGATCCTGGTCTTTCCGGGATTACAAACCAGGAAACTATGTATAAAAGTAAACCAATGCCTTCTGCAAAAAATAATAATACAGCTACCAACCTGACAATAGTTGGATCAATATCAAAATACTCTGCTACTCCACCACATACCCCACCTAATATCTTATCCTTCCTTGATCTATAAATCTTTCTATTTGCCATTTTAACCACTCCTTTTTACTTAATTCTGAGGATAATAATATTTGGTTTAAACTTACTCTACTCCTTAAAAAATTAATTTTTTTAATTAGAGATTCTCTCTTATATTTTAGCATATCATTCGATACAATTCAAAAGAAAAAGGACTTTATTAATTTTACTAGAATAATTAAATAGAATAGGAAAAATATAATAATAGAATGGAGTGATAATTATGGATCTATACCCTTTAAAATTTAATCCAATATATAAAGAGAAAATCTGGGGTGGAAACAAATTACAAGAGACTTTTGGTAGAGAACTACCCAATGCTAAAATTGGAGAAAGTTGGGAAGTGGCTGCACATCCTAATGGAACAAGTATAATAGAAAATGGTATCTATCAAGGAAGAAAAATAACTAACTTAATAGAAAAAAATCCAAAAGAAATCTTAGGTAATATAAAGCTTGGTGATAAGAAAAATTTTCCTTTACTAATTAAGATATTAGATGCTAACGCAAAACTCTCAGTTCAGGTTCATCCTGATGATGAATATGCACAACAAGCAGAAAACGAACCAGGCAAGACTGAGATGTGGTATATCCTTGAAGCAAAACCTGGTGCTAAATTAGTTTACGGATTAAAAGCAGGTACTAAAAAAGAAGATTTCTCTGCTGCAATTAAAAAAGGAAATCTTGAAGAATACTTAAATGAAGTTATAGTAGAAAAAGGTGATATTTTCTATATGCCTTCTGGAACTGTCCATGCTATAGAAGAGGGTATTCTACTGGCAGAAATACAACAAAATTCTGATACTACTTATCGGGTCTATGATTGGAATAGAGTCGGTAACGATGGTAAACCTAGAGAATTACATGTTGAAAAGGCCCTCAATGTAATAGATTTTGAAACAGAGATTTTACAGGCTAAAAGTAACCCTTTAGTAATTACTAAAGAAAATTATACCCGGAGCTTTTTAGCTGCCTGTCCTTATTTCGTAACAGAAAAAATAGATGTCAATGGACTTTATCAAATAGGTACAAATAGAAATAGATTCTATATTGTTATGAATTTAAGTGGTCAAGCCGGAATTAGTAGTAACGGAAAAGTCTATAATCTTAGCCCTGGAGATACATATTTCCTACCAGCTAACCTTGGTCCTGTAAATATAGATGGACATAATGAAATGCTAGTAAGCTATATACCTGAAAGCAAGGAAGACATCAAAGAAGAATTATTAGGACTGGACTTTAAGAGTTCAGAAATTGAATCTTTTCTAAAAGGTTTTTAAAAAAATGTATAGAACAAAACAAAGCTGTTAATACTACAATTAGAGGAATTGGTGTTTATATATTCTTATAATTAAATAAGGTCATCTGATTTTCCGAAAAAGGAATATCAATTAAGGGTCATAAAGGCCATCTAAACATTCAATTCCTTTAAAGGGGAGATGCTAGTAAAATGGCATCTCCCCTAATATTTTTAATAATTAATGAAACTTTTCCATTTAGTAGGCCTCTCTTTCACCACTAACCATATATACAACCCGTTCACATATATTAGTTGAATGATCACCAATTCTCTCCAAAAACCTACTTATAAACATCAAAGAGGTTGCCTGTTTTATTGTTCTGGGGTCTTCCATCATAAATGTTAACAGCTCCCTCAATATTTGTTCATCTATTACATCTATTTCTTCATCCTGACGTGCTACTTTTTTAGCTAAATCTATATCCATATTTACAAAAGCATCAATGCTTTCCCTTAAGCGTCTAGTTACTAGCTCTGTCATACGCGGTATATCAATCAAGGGCTTTATTAAGGGTTGGTTCCCTATTTCAAGTACCTTATTTGCAATATTTGAAGCATGATCTCCTATCCGTTCCAAGTCAGTTACAAGCTTTGATATAACAATTATCATCCTCAAATCTTTAGCAACAGGCTGCTGTAATGCTATTAATTTAGTACATTTTTCCTCTAAAATTATTTCCAGATCATCTATTTTATCATCCTCATCTTTTACCTTTTGCGCCAACTCCAAGTCACCATCTTTTAATGAGTATATACTTTTATTTATAGAATCTTCAACCATACTACCCATTTTTAACATTTCATTTTTTAAATCTCGTAATGATTCATGAAAACTCTTCCGCATAATTACACCCCTTTATATTCAAATTTAGTCTATTTAACAGATGATTAGATTTTTACCCTAAGTGAAAGATATATTCCGGAACGAAGTTAAGGTGCTGCCATTGAGTGAAGGAAAATATCTTGAACGGTCTTATCCAAAACGACCAGTTATATAATCCTCAGTCCGTTGATCAGAAGGATTTTCAAATATTCTTTCAGTTTTATCAAATTCAACCAAGACTCCCATTAGAAAGAAGGCTGTATTATCTGAAACCCTAGCTGCTTGCTGCATACTATGTGTAACTATTACAATGGTATAATCTTGCTTTAGAATATCAATTAATTCTTCAATTTTAGCAGTTGCCACAGGATCTAGTGCAGAGGCAGGTTCATCCATTAAAAGAACTTCAGGTTTTACAGCTAAAGCCCTGGCTATACATAAACGCTGCTGTTGCCCACCAGAAATACTTAGCCCAGATTCGTGTAATCTATCCTTAACATCATCCCATAGTGCAGCCCCTTTCAAACTTCTTTCAACTATCTCATTCAATTCTCCCTTTTTCTTAATCCCATGGATACGAGGACCATATGCAACATTATCAAAGATACTTTTAGGAAAAGGATTAGGTTGTTGGAAAACCATACCAACCTTTTTCCTTAATTCCACTACATCAGTATCTTTATTATATATATCTTCACCATCAAATATGACTTTTCCCTCAACGCGATTTCCTTCAATTAAATCATTCATTCTATTAAGGGTTCTCAAAAATGTTGACTTCCCACATCCAGATGGACCTATTAATGCAGTAACTTTATTCTCTTTAATTTCTAAGTTAATATCTTGTAGTGCCTGAAATTCATCATAATAAAAATCTAAGTCTTTTACCTCTATTTTATTTATCTCAGCCATAAAAATTACTCCTCCCAATATGTTTCAAATAAACAAAACCCTAATAAAGCATATTAATATTTACTACTATAATGATAACGAATAAAAGTAGCCAGGCCATTAAGTATAAATAAGACCGTTAATAGTACAGAGCTTCCTGCTGCTGCAACCAGTTCAAATTCCTTTTTGGGTAGTGAAGTCCAGTTAAAGATCTGTATCGGCATAACAGTAAAACTATCCATAATATGCTCAGGAGTAAACATCACGAAAGTAAGTGCACCCATCATTATTAATGGTGCAGTTTCACCAATTGCCCGGGATATGGCCAGTATAAAACCGGTAATAATCGATGGTAAAGCAGTAGGGATTACAACCTTAGACTCCGTTTGCCAGTGATTAGCACCCATAGCATAGGAAGCATTTCGTAGTGAAGCAGGAACACTCTTAATCGCCTCCTGAGCTGAAACTATAATAACTGGTAGAACAAGCAAACTCAAGGTTAGCGATCCTGCAAGAACACTTCTACCTAGTGCTAAAGTTCTAACTAATATCCCTAATCCTAACATTCCATAAATAATAGAAGGAACTCCAGCCAAATTAGCTATATTTAAACGAATAAAATTTGTCAACATATTTTTAGGGGCATATTCCTCTAAATATAGTGCCGTTGAAATGCCTACTATAAAAGTAATAGGAATCATCAAAGCAATAATATAAAGGGTTCCAAAAAGCCCAGCCTTAATACCCGCTTTTTCAGGAAAACGGGAGTCAAAGCGTGTCAAGAAATCCCAATCTAACATCTTGATTCCCGCGCTAAAGACATCATAGAGTAGAACTGCTAAAATTAATAGGGCAACCCCAATAAATCCAAGGAATACATATCTAAAAAACTTATCTATAAACATCCTTTTATTTTTCATTAATAGTAACACTATTGATACACCTCCCGATATCTCTTTAATATAAAATAACTTATTACATTTAAAGATAAAGTCATCAAAAATAATAATAAGCCTACAGCAAATATCGTATAATAATCAAGAGAGCCTACTGGTGTATCGCCAAGACTAACTTGAACAATATAGCCAGTCATAGTTTGAATTGGCTTTAAAAAACTTGCAGTTAACTGCGGCCTCATCCCAGCTGCAATTGCAACAATCATAGTCTCACCAATCGCTCGGGATATTGCTAATATAAAAGAAGAACCTATACCAGATAAAGCCGCTGGTACCATCACCCTACTAGCAACTTCAAACCTGGTTGACCCCATAGCATAAGCAGCTGATCTAATTTTACTCGGAACTGCATTTATTGCATCTTCACTTAAAGATACTACCATCGGCAGAATCATTATCCCTACAGCTATACTGGCACTAAGGGCATTAAATGTCATAATATTAGGGAATATTGGTTTCAAAATTCGCGGTGTAATAAAAGTCAAGGCAAAATAACCATATACAACTGTTGGTACACCAGCTAATATTTCCATGACAGGTTTTACTATTTTTTTGAATTTTGGTGAAGCATATTCAGTAAGGTAGATAGCACTACCTAATCCAATTGGTATAGCAATAAGGGCAGCCCCTAGAGTAACCATCAATGTACCAGCTACCAATGGTATAACACCATATGCTGTATTAGGTTTAATTAAAGGATTCCAGACTGTTCCTGTAAAAAAGTCAATAAAAGATATTTCTTTAAAAAAATGATATGAATTTGATAATAAGATAAATATTATACCTACTGTAGTAAAGAGAGTTATCGCAGTAGTTAAAATTAAAAGGTAGTTAACCCAAATATTTTTATTATTCCCTGAGCTCATATACCTTATTTTTTCATCAAATAAGTGATAAAATATCCTTTTAAAAATACTAGCTTTACTCTTTTCTTTTTCTGTATTATCCAAGATACTTGTTTTCATTAAATCACCCCAATTATACATTTATAATATTAATGCTACCCTTATTATAGATTTTGCATTAGTGTCTAGTTTGAAAGATCTATATTTTAGAAAAAAACTATTAAAAAATAGTTCACTTTAATTAATAGGTCTATTATAAGCTCATAAGATAAAAAACACATTACAAATATTTTATGAAATATGTTTGCTTCTTTCAAGATAATGAAAGGGGGCTTCCCCCTTCCATTAGTATTTTAATAATAATTTTTAAATTAAAAGTAATTTTACTATTTCTAAGCTCACCTTACTTAAGTTCATCTAATATATCAAGTTGTTTTTCATAAGAAGTAAGAGCTACATAACCGGTAGAAGGGACTATCTCTTGGCTTTTTTCAAAGTAGTAACGTAAGAATGCCTCTACTTCAGGTTTTTTTACAGCATCATTATTTACATAGATAAATATTGGTCTAGCCAAGGGAGAATACTTACCATTTTCAATAGTCTTACTTGCTGGTAATATCCAATCAATAGCAACTGAATTCAATAAGTCTGTATTCTCTATATAATAGGCATATCCAAAATAACCTAAGGCATATTTATTTCCTGCTATTCCTTGTACCAAAACATTGTCATCTTCACTTGCTGTAAAATCAGCACGACTATGTCCACTTTTACCAACTATAGCCTCAGTAAAATAATCAAAAGTCCCTGAGTCAGAACCAGGTCCATAAAGCCCTATCTCTTCATCTGGCCATTCTGGACGCAGATCACTCCAGGTATCAACAGAACTGTTTGGTTCCCATATTTTTTTCAATTCATCAACTGTTAAGTTACTAGCCCAATCATTTTCTGAATTAACAACAACAGTAATACCATCATAGGCAACTACAAACTTTGTAAATTCAATCCCATTTTCTTCAGCTTTAGTTGCTTCACTATCTTTAATCGGTCTTGAAGCATTACTTATATCTGTTTCACCTATAGTAAACTTTTCCATACCTCCACCTGTACCAGAAACACCAACAGTAACTCTAACACGCGGATTTTCATAAGAAAATTCTTCAGCCATGGCCTGTGTTATTGGATAAACTGTACTTGAACCATCAATCTTGATAGTACCTTCCAGGTCTTCTGCTAATACTCCAAATGTAAAAACTAATGTAAAGACTACCACTAAAGACAACATAAAATCTCTTTTTGACATTAATTTAAACCCCTCTCATATTTCTTATATTTTTTAAGTACATATAAAGAATAACACAGCTATGTTACATTAAAATTACTGTACTGTTACCAAAGGATTACTATTAGGTAAACAACATGTTAACAAAAAAAGATATCTCCTTCCTAATTTAATGGAAGAAAATATCTTTAAGATTATAAGCACTATCTATTTAAAAATTAAGGTTTAACCTTATCCAAATAAAAGCGGAAGGTAGAGCCTTTCCCAGGCTGACTTTCAATTTCTATCTTGTTTTGATGATTTTGGATTACATGTTTTACAATAGAAAGTCCAATGCCTGTACCACCCAAAGATCGTGCCCGGGCTTTATCTACTCGGTAAAACCTTTCAAATATTCTTTCCTGCTCACTCTTAGATATACCTATACCATTATCATTAACCTCAACAACAACTTTATCATAGCGAGAATATGTTCTAATAACTACCTGTCCGCCCTCTGCTGTATATTTAATGGCATTGTCCACTAAATTTATTAAAACCTGTTCAATTTGTTCAGGTATAATATATACCATATCTTCTGCTGATATCTCCAATTTTAATTCTATACCCTTATTCTCAGCCTTTTCTCTAAGAATATAAATAGTCTTATCAATTATATTACTAAGTGTACCTGGTCGTAAGACATATTTGTTTTTACCCTCTAACTTAGATAGATCCAATAAATCTTTTATTAATAAGGCTAATCTATCTGCTTCCTTTTTGATTATATTTAAAAACCGTTCAATTGTATTTTTATCTTCAATCTGATTTTCCAGAATTGTATCCACATAACCAATAACAGAAGTTAATGGTGTTCGTAACTCATGAGATACATTAGCTACAAATTCCTTTCGCATCTGTTCCAACTTTCGCAATTCAGTTATATCACTAAAAACAATTATACCACCAATTACTATACCCTGGTCATTATTAATTGGAGCAAAGTTACACTTAAGTATCTTTGTCTCTTCTTTCTGAATCTCTATTTCTTTACTAAGTATTTCATTCCCTTTCATTGCTTTTTCCAACTTATATTCTATCTCATGATGACGAAAGACTTCAATAACGCTATTTCCCTTAATTTTATAATCTTTAAGATCAAATATTTTTTTTGCTGCAGGATTAATTAATCTTATTTGCATGTTAGCATCAGTCGCAATTAGCCCATCTACCATACTTGTTAATATAGCTTCCGCCCTATTTTTTTCTTCGGATATTTGATTAATTTTACCTTCTAACTGTGTTGCCATATTATTAAAAACCCTAGCCAATGTCCCTATTTCATTATTATATTCTTTAATCATGATTCTATCTTTAAAATTTCCTTTCGCCAGATTATCAGCAATCCTGGTAATCTGACTTAAGGGATTCACTATGTCATTAGTAAATTTCCAGACTAATAATAATGTCAAGAAAAGCATAAAGAAGAAAAAAAGCAAATTGCTTTTTATATTT
>JBDNGI010000456.1:0-5761 GCA_041689345.1 Halanaerobiales bacterium | reverse complement strand
TAGCGGCGAGAACAAGGATTGACCTCAAATTCGCTGTTGTAATTTATTTTTTAGCATTAAGTGGTGCTTTACAGCCAATTTTTTTACCTATATTAGAGACTTGCGAATTTGAGGTATATACTGTTCCTTTCAAATATGCAGTTTTGCATCTAAGATATAGGTAATTATAATTTTAGCTTAGTTTTCTTTTTATATGTCGGAAGTAAAATATAAGATAGTTTAACTTTAGATTTATTGCCAATGTTGCAATAAATATAAATACATATGGGCGTCTATAGAAAATGTGAGTTTTAATATTTGTATCCTTTAATTCATCTCTGTAAAATGTAATGGCTGTTTCATCCTTTTGCAGAATTGCTCTTTTATACATATGGAATAAATAATCGTTTCCTGATTTTACATTAGCTATCGATTCTTTATGTTTTTGATAAAACATAATACATGAATCAAAGTCAATTGCATCTAATACACTATCAATAGACCAGTGGATTACAACTTCTGTTGTATCATTTAATTGCCAAGCGTATTTTTCACCAAATCTAATATAAAAGTCCCAATCCTGATGACGTAGAAGTTTTTCATCAAACTTGATATCGGATGCAAATTCTTTAACCATAAAAAGCGAAGGAGTGGGTGCAAAACCTTTATTCATTAGAAAATCAATATGAGATTCCCCGCTTTTTATACTACGAGAATTTCTGGTGGTCGATAAATTACCATGAGATATTACAGCTCCGGAATAACAACCAGTAAAGTTATCATTTACTTCTACTGCTTTGATACATTTTTCCAAATATTCGTTTTTCCACTCATCGTCAGAATCTAATAAAGCAATATATTTTCCTCTACTTTTATCTATCCCGATATTTCTGCATGCATTTGCCCCCTTCTCCCTGCTTGATGGTCTTGAAAAACATTTTATTCTTGGATCATTTCCATAAGTGGCATTTATGAAATCCATTGTACCATCATCTGAGCCGTCGTCAACAATTAATAGTTCCCAGTCTTGAAAAGTCTGATTTATAACACTATTTATCGCACGGGGGATACTTTTTATTCTATTATATGTGGGAATTACTATTGAAATTTCAGGGGACATAGAAATGATGTTTTATTAGTATATTATTGTTATTACGTTCCGTTAATAAGACTGATTTGCCCCCTTTTGCGGTAGCATTATTTGACCATACAGTATCCCCCATTGGATCTCAGTGATTCATCAAAGTAGCCGAACCCATCAAAAAAACCGATCTCTGTGAAAACACAACCTGCTGTAACGCCCCCTTGCTTGATACTATTCTCGATATCCAGATAAACCAGGCTATTCAGAAACTCCCACGTTGGCGAACTACTGTCAATTTCGAATTTTATAACTGGGGCACCAAAATCACCCTCTTTTTCCATCAATTGGAGAATACCCGCTTCTATAAAATGTTCTGGTACGATAACATTAGAATCTAGCAGTATTTTATAATATCCTCTAGAGACCCTGATACCCATATTTCGGGAAGGATAAGGGTCTTTTATTTTGTCCTGTATCAAGAGCTTATCTGCATATCTGTTTGCGATCTTATACGAGAGCCATACGTTGATCCATTGTCCACCACGATGATCTCATAGTCTTTCCTTGGGATGGATTGATCAGTCAGGGACTTCAGACATCTTTTGAGTCTGGATATGTTGTTGTAATCGGGGATAATAATGGATATCGATAAAGTGTTCATAGCGAAAATGGATTTCTAAATATACCTAGTATTGTATTCAAAATAATTCATATAATCAGCACAAATTACTTCAATTCGCTGCAAGTTATCTATTCCAAAAAACTCTTCCCAATCTACATTTGGTTTTCCTTTTCGCTGATACTGTACATCCAGCTTATTTGATATGTCATTCTTTTTCTCAATACTTAAGTTATTGGCTAAGTTCTCAATGGTGTTTAGTTTGCCATTATTAAAATCTTCGTATCTAACGAGAATCATTTTTTCTTTATTCTCTTCATATACTTTCGCTGCTTTCACTCACCTATGAGCTAAAGTTTCAATGTAATTACCATTCGGAATCTTCCATAGATTGGTATCAAATATATTTTCCCAAAGAGGATTCACTGCATAACTATCATCAAGTCTATCTAAATTTCCAGGAAGAGACAAACGGTTTAAAATGCTTCGAATATTACTCCTTGGATCACGGGTGATGAAGATGAATTTTGCATTTGGATGTATAAGCTGAAGCTGATCATATAAAAAGGTTAGACTGGGCTCTTTTATCACATCTTTTGAAAACCGGTAGCTATGTTTTTTGACGAACGTCTCAAGTGATATTTGACCGGAAATCACTTTTTCTAAAACCGGAGAGAAAAGTTCAGGAATATCCACTGTTTTACTCATTCCTCCATAATCCGCAAGTAAATGGGTTATTGCAGAGGTTCCGGTTTTTTGATTACCTAATATGATGATTGATGATATTTTAACCGTAAGTATCAGAGACAAAATTTTAGGTTTTACCTTTTTTAACTTTGCTTTTATTATGGTTTTCATCCTGATTTTTTAAAAAATGGTATTTCGTTTAATATTAGGAGTGACATCCTTTTCCACCTGGGAATTACAGCATACAGATACTCATTAAAAGATGCCTTTATCAATCGGTAGATCAACAGTTTCCATGCCAGGAAGAATAGGAGTATCATTACTATGACTAAGCTAAGTGCAACTGCTTCAATGGAATATTGGCTCCCAATGAATATTGCTCCGGGCATAATAGCTAATAAGAATAAGTTCCAATAAAACCCATAGTTTGTCTTTCCTGTAGCAATGAGAAGAGTCCCAACAGGGTTTCCCAAAGATCGTAAATACATATATCCAGATAAAATTTGAACGACTGTGACAATATGTATAAAATCAGGTCCATAAACTATTAAAACTACCGGATAGGCTAACAATGCTAATAGTGCATACGCTGTAAAATTAGCTGTAGAGATGATGTTTAAGAATGATAGATATTTCTTTTTTAATTCTGATTTATCATTCTGAAATAAAGATAGGACAGGACTTGCGACCGTGGTAATGATGGGATTTAGAATCATCATTGGTTTCTGAACTAATTGTTTCGCCAGGCTATATCCTCCCAATACTTCTGAACCAAAAAACTTACCGATCAGCAAAATATCGAGGTCGCGGTTAAAATAATTGACCGCTTGTCCGCCAACTTGATAGATTCCTATTCTTAAGAAAGGCTTTGTCTCTTTATAATTGAAATGAAAAAGAAGTCCCCGGTCGATCATCCCCTTTATGAAAAAGATACCATTGGTAAGAGCGTATTGAGTAAGTGCTGCATAGACCAATGAATATACACCGAAACCTATTATTGCCAAAGTAATTCCGACTCCCATGCTAAGAACGGTACCACCAATATTAGTCAATGCAATAAATCGAAAATTGAGATGCTTCTGTTCGATTGTCATAAACTGCCTTCCAAGCGCAGATATAATTATGCTGATGGCCATCAAAGGAATAAGAATCTTTAACTCGGGTTCATTGTAAAAATTTGCAATGGGAGAGCTTGCTAAAATGAGCAGTCCAAATAATAAAATACTGAATATGACATTAATCCAATAAAGACTGGCATACTCCTTATCAGATATTCCCTGTTTATGTAAGATGGCTGAAGTCAATCCCATATCCATAAATAGATTCATAAAACCGAGAATAAAAGTAACCAGCGCCATTAGACCAAAATCGCCTCGATCAAGAAATCGGGCCAACACCGATATTTTGGCCATGCTGACAACCGCTGTCGCTACTGTGGAAACCGTCGTCCACTTTACACCAGATATGGTTTTTTCTTTTAAGCTCACTTGAAGGAACTACGCTTTTGGGCGACCAGGAAATATCCACTTGGGAATTTTGATTTATTTCTGTTATCAATCCTTTTACCCAGTTTTGTGTTAGTAAACCAGATGGCCAGTCTCTGAAATTGATGGGCCATTGATCCCCAGGGAAGATTCTTAATTATGATATCAAATATTACCGTGAGAGGCCCTCCTGATTCTATAAGTGTCAATATTTCAAGGTTGTTTTTATCACAGAATACTTTTAATTGATTTTTAGTGTATCTGTGGAAATCATATGGTTCTTCATGCAGCCAGTACATAAAAGGCACTCCTAATATCAATTTTCCATTTACTGATAAAACTCTTGAAATTTCTGATGTCAATGTATATGGTTCGCTGATGTGTTCCAGTACGTCAGTTAGAATTACTGTATCCACAGCACCATCCATCAATGGAATGTTTATATTAAGGTCTGTCGTATGATCCAGATGAATATTCTGGTGGAGAGAATTATCCCAGTCAATGCATATGATCTCTTCTACGAAATCCTTATAAACCATATAATAGGGTACAGTGGCACACCCCAGATCCAGTAATCTACCCCTGGCATGTTTTTGCATTAGCTCAACATAATGTCCAATGGCATTTTGTGCCACCATATGAGACCGATTCCCTACATAATTTTTATTTACACGGTAATGACCGTTCGCCTTGCATATTACCGTTGGTTTCCATTTGTCGATGTTTCTCATAGTGGCAATTTGATTTGCAGTTCTTTAAAATTTTTGTATACATTCAGTTCTCCGTATATCATCAGTATATTATCTGTCTATTTTCTTCCATTTGTTCCGGGGATAAGAGCTCAAGATCTCTTTTATTGCATCAATTAAAGAGTCTATGGCAAAAATGGTAAATCAGAGATGATTAAAAACAATAACTATCCATGTTTCGCCAAAAGATGATATTGAATTTATAGTGTTATACGTGTTAATTCTATGATTGGAGGAATAAAACATTTTCCCTATCAAAAGATGAGTTCCTACTTTTATTAATGGTATATAATCTTCGATGTTTTAAAATTACAGGCAATTTTCCTACCGTTTTTAAATATGCAATTATTATTCCTATTGTTCTTTTGATATTCAATCTCATTAGAGATGATAGGATACTTCTTATATTTGAAATATGCAATTTATATAGATTGTAGATATTCCCTTTCTGTGGATTAAGGATCAATATTAAATTTTTATCATAATGTGTTTTTTTCCATGTAATAATATTTTGCTTAATAGGGGATGATTGGTTTCTCAAGTGGTAGACCTTGCTATTAAGAAATATTCCGATTTTTTTGTGGATGCCAAGGACTCTATTTGCATATTCTATGTCTTCACCATAATGATCAAATAATGGGTCAAAACCACCAACCCTTTCAATTACTTCAATTGGAATAAACCAAAATGCTGCATTAACAAAATCTACTGGGATTACTTTTCTGTTTTGAAGAAGTAGCGTGAAAGTTTTTGTAGAGCTTTTCTTTAGATAAGATTCAAATCTGCTATCCAAGGTTTCAACATCGTAAAAGTGCATCGGTGAAAGAATCCCATATTCCGGAAAATCTTGATGAGCTCGCAAAAGTTTGGTTGTAATACCTTGTTCACATATTGTATCCTGATTGACCAAAAATACATATTTGTAGTCGTTCTCGATGGCATATCTCAATCCTACATTGTTTGCTTTGCCAAACCCCAAATTAGTGGGCGAATAATAAGCTGAAATGCTTTTCCCAAAGCTTTCCAGAATGTTTACAGTTTCGTCTGACGAATCGCAATCGATCACATATATATTTGAATTGGATTCATTCAATAATGAATTTATACATGCTTTAATCCATTTTTCTCCGTTAAAAGTTATAATTATAATTATGGTCAT
>JBDNGI010000455.1:0-11017 GCA_041689345.1 Halanaerobiales bacterium | reverse complement strand
CCATGTGACTAAGGTATGGTATGATCTGATAATTATCGTAATCTTCTATATCAATTCCAGATTTTTTTATTTCTGTTAATACTAATTGATAATTCTTTTTTCCGGTTATATGAATTATTTGTATAGTAAAATCTTCTTTATAATAGTGATATAAATCAACCATGGCTTTATTAATACTCATTGAACCCTGGCTTCCACCAAAAACAAGTAGTGTCTTTTTATTAGCTTCTAATGATAAATTTTTTAAACCTTCAAATCTATCAGTATTTATAATTACTTCTCGTATTGGATTACCTGTCACCTTATATATTGCTTTTATCTTTTTCGGAAAATACTGTTTAGCATCAGCAAAATTGAGTGCTATAGCATTTACTCTTCTTGCTAATACTTTATTTGTAAATCCAGGATAAACATTTTGTTCATGAATAAGAGTTGGTATTTTTAACATAGTAGCTGCCAATACCACAGGGCCTGCTACAAAGCCCCCAGTTCCAAGAACAAGATCTGGTTTAAATCTCTTAATAATCTTACGGGCTTGAAAAAGTCCAACTGTTGTCTTCAGAGTGGAATTAATCAACTTCAAGGAAATCTTTCGTGGTAATGGTGCAACATTTACTTCTTGATAATCTATACCTTCAGCAGGAATAATATCACCTTCTAAACCACCCTTAGAACCAAGATATAGTATCTTCCAACCTTTTGCCTGTAAAGCTCGTAAAACAGCTAAAGCAGGGTAAATATGTCCACCTGTTCCTCCACCAGTTACAATAGTCTTCATCAAAGTTACACCTCTTATCCTCTATATTATTCCAATGCATGACGTGAAATATTCAATAAAATTCCAACTGCAGACAACATGATTAGCAATGAAGTACCTCCATAACTTATAAAAGGTAGTGTTATACCAGTAATTGGTATCGAAGAGGTTACTACAGCAATATTTATCATAGCTTGAATGATAACCATAGATGATATTCCGACCGCCAACATAGAGCCAAACATGTCTGGGACGCTTGTAGCAATTTTCAAGCCACGCCAGGCAAATAAGAAAAATAATGACAAAACTAGTATTGTACCTATTAATCCTAGTTCCTCACCTAAAACAGCAAATATAAAATCGGTACCCGGTTCAGGTAAATAAAGAAACTTTTGTTTACTCTGGCCTAGGCCAACACCAAATATCCCTCCAGAACCAAGAGCCAATAAAGATTGTATAATATGGTAGCCAGTATCTAAAGGATCAGCCCAGGGATTTAAGAAAGATAAGAGCCTTTCCTTACGATATTCTTCACTAAAAATAAAAAATATTATCATAGGAATACCAGCAGCTATTAATGCACTTAGGTGTAAAAATCTGGCACCTGCTGCAAAAATCATCAGAAAAAAGGTACCTGCAATAGTAACTGCTGTACCAAGATCTGGTTCCATTAAAATCAAAAGAAAAATAACACCTAATATTATTAAAGGAGGTAATAAGCCGTCAAAGAAAGACTTAATCTTATCTCCTTTTTTTGAAAAATAATGTGCCAGATAAATAACTAAACCTAATTTTACTAGTTCTGATGGTTGCACACCAATTGAACCTAGACCAATCCATCTACGAGAACCCCCAGCAACTCTACCAATACCCGGTATCAAAACTAATACCAGGACTATTATAGTCAATATTAAGATTAATTTTGCATACTTTTGATATTTATGATAATCAATATTCATAAATATAATCATTGCTATAATACCTATTACTGACCACATCAATTGATTTTTAAATAAGTGAAAGCTATCATTATAATCTGCAAGTGCTCTAATTGAACTAGCACTTAAAATCATAATAAGCCCAATTGACATTAATGTTATTATCACAAATAACAATATATAATCGGGTGCCCGTTTTGCTTCCAAGTTGAACTCCTCCTTTATCCTCATAACTAACTGCTACTAATATCTTTCCTTTTAGAATTGTAAGTAGCAGCAGTAAGTCCCAGGATTTGTACCTAGGCCTTTAGGTCATCCTTTAAGGTTCTTAAAAATAGTAGAAAGTGCCCTCAACTTTTCAACTTTCATCTAATAAGTCTTTAACAGCATTTTGAAATTCTTGACCCCTTACCGTATAACTGGAATACATATCCCAGCTGGGGCATGCCGGTGATAGCAAAAGACAATCACCTGGCTGTAGATAATTAGCAGCAGTCTGAACACAATTTTGCATATTCTCTGCTATATGTATATTTATATTATTAAATCCTTTATTTAATGCTTCTTCTTTCATTTTGAATCTAGTTTCTCCCAATAAAATAAGCGTTTTTACTTTATTACAGATGGTTTCTGACCATTGAGAAAAATCAGCATTACGATCTTGTCCACCTGCTATTAATACTATGGGTCTTTTAAAAGACTCTATAGCCTTAACTGCCGCATCAGGATTTGTTGCCTTTGAATCATCTACTACCAAAATATCGTCTCTTAATTTACAAACACTTTGTAAACGATGTGCTGATGGTTTAAAATCTTGAATAGATTTTTTGATTACTTCTATTGAAGAACCAGCTAGATAAGAAGTAAGAATCGCAAAACATACATTCTGAATGTTATGCTTACCCTTCAATGGAATATCAGTAGTATTGATTACTTCAATTTTTTCACCCTCATCATATATTATAATCTGATCATCCTTTACAGATACACCTTGTCCTAGTTTAACTATATCTTTTTCTAAACTTACATTATATATCTTACCTGGAAAACCAGCCACTGCCTTAATAACATTCTGGTCATCACTGTTTATTACTGCATAATCATCACTATTTTGGTTTTCAAAGATTCTCTTTTTAGCCAACCAGTAATTTTCAACTGTTTTATGCCTATCCAGATGGTCAGGAGTAAAATTCAAGTATACACTAATATCTGGTCTGAATTCTTTTGTTGTTTCTAATTGAAAAGAACTAATCTCAACCACTAACCAATCTTCACTGCTGAGACCAACGGCTTCGGTTACCAACGGAATACCAATATTACCGGCAACTCTGACTTCACCTATTGCCGCATTTTTTAATATCTTTCCAATCAGAGAGGTAGTAGTAGTCTTACCATTTGTTCCTGTAATAGCAATAATATTAGCTTCAGTAAAATGATATGCCAATTCAATTTCACTTATTATGGGTATACCCTTTTCTTCTGCCTTATGAAAAAAAGTTATATCAAGCGGTACACCAGGACTAACTACAATCATATCAGAATTTAAACATTTCTCTCCATGCCCACCCAACTCATACTCTATATCAAGATCTTCCATCTTATCTAATTCTTCATGTAATTTGTCAGCTGTCTTTATATCAGAAACTACTACATCTGCTCCCCATTTAACTAACATTCTGGCAGATGCTACCCCAGTTCTACTTAATCCAATTACTGCTACTTTTTTATTCTTAAGTTCCAGCATTTTATTCTCCCTTTATTATCTATTTAAATAAACAATACCTGAACAGCCCAGGTTAAGCACAAAGAGTTTCTATTATATTACATAATAACTAGCTAAACCTAGTATGGCAAAAATAATACTAATAATCCAGAAACGAGCTACAACTTTTGCTTCAGCTAGTCCATTTAATTCATAATGATGATGTATAGGTGTCATTCTAAAAACCCTTTTACCTTTTGTAATTTTAAAGTAACTTACCTGTATCATAACAGACAATGCCTCAATTACATAAACTCCACCAATTATTACTAAAAATAATTCCGTTCTAGATAAGACTGCTAAAGCTGCAACTGCACCACCTAAAGCAAGTGATCCTACATCTCCCATAAATACCTGTGCAGGATTACTATTAAACCAGATAAAGCCCAGACATGAGCCCCCAATAATTAAACCATATATTGCCAATTGGTCAAATCCCATAGCTGAAACAAGAACAGCAAAACTAGTTACAACTATAAGTGTAACACCTGAAGCCAATCCATCAAGTCCATCAGTTAAATTAACCGCATTAGAAAAACCAACTACTATAAATATAATAAAGAAAATAAGCCAATAACCAAGATCTAATTCCCACCCTGTAATGGGAAATAAAATACTGGTTCCTAAATCAGAATAAAAAGTAACATATATCCCAAGTATCAATCCTACAAGTATCTGACCTAGCAACTTTTCTCTGGCTCTTAAGCCAAGAGACCGTTTGCTGCGAATTTTAATAATGTCATCCAAAAATCCAACAAATCCCATACCCAGTGTAGTAATAAGTGCCCATATAATAGAGGTATTTAGATTGAGAACTAAAAATGATGTAATGACAACTGCAAGTATTATTAAAATACCCCCCATAGTAGGAACACCCTCTTTTTTCATATGAGAGCTAGGACCTTCCCCTCTTATCTGTTGTCCAAAATTTAAAAATTTTAAACCCTTTATTAACCCAGATCCAAATAAAAGGAGAATTGAAAAAGGTAGTCCTACTGCAATAAAATAAACCATAATAATTCCTCCAAAAAATAATTCTTTTCCAACACGAACATAAACTTGTAAGATAAATAATTAATCCAATAAGCCCTTTACGATTTCTTCCATTTTATTGCCCCGCGACCCTTTAACAAGCAGTATATCACCAGGTTTCAAATAGTTATTTAAGTAAATTAGCGCTTTCTGATTATCTTCTATTCTTTTTATTTTATTTGTTCCCATACCGGCATTTTCGGCTCCATCTGCAATTATTGAGGCTGTCTCTCCTACAGTTATCAGGGTATCTACCTGCTTATCTTTAAGATATTGACCTAATTCTAAATGAGCATCTTTTTCCCTATTTCCAAGTTCCAACATAGCTCCTAGAGTCACTACAATCCTTTCACCTTGCATTGAACAAATAGCGTCAACTACCGCTTTCATCGATAAGGGATTTGCATTATATGTATCATTAATAATTGTTATATCATTATCAGTTCTTTTAACATCCCATCTCAAGGCAGAATACTCGACCTGAGAAAAACCCTCTTTTATATTTTGCCAACTTAAATCTAATAAGCGAGCAACAGCAACGGCAGATAAAGCATTATATACATTATGCCTACCCGGTCTGTCTAATTTCAAGTTAACATTTTCATTCTGATAATGAATTGAGAATTTAATAGAATTAGATGACCCATTTATAATGTCATTGGCATAAATATCAGCTTCAGGAGAAAGACCATAATAAACTACTTGCTGACCTTTAAAAACCTTCTTCATATCACGAACATAATCATTATCATAATTAAGTACGGCTATACCTTCATCAGGTAATGCAGCAATTAGTTCACTCTTTCCCTTTGCCACATTTTCTATGCTCCCTAATGTTTCCAGATGGGTTTCTCCAACATTTGTAATAACAGCAATATCTGGTTTAGCAATACTACTTAAGAGGTCTATCTCACCTAAAGCACTCATACCCATTTCTAAAACAGCAACCTCTTCATCACCATTAAATTCTAATATTGTTAGAGGGAGTCCATAAAAATTATTTAAATTACCTCTAGTTTTTTTGATTTTGTACTTTACTTGTAAAAGTGATGCAATCATATCTTTAGTAGATGTTTTACCAGCACTTCCGGTTATAGCAACAACCTTAAGATCTCTTAAAAGCTCCCTATAACTTCTAGCCAGTTCCTGTAATGCTTGAGTAGTATCTTCTACTTTAATAACAGTAATATTATCATTTGTTTCCACTATTCTATCAACAATGACAGCACTAGCACCATTTTTAACAGCCATATCTATATAGTGATGGCCATCATTTTTTTCTCCTACAATAGCAAAAAATAATTCCTTTGAATTTATAGTACGACTATCAATAGATACACCTTTTATTTCAAGCTCTGTATTCCCTTGAATAAACTCTCCGCCGATTGAATTAACTATATATTCTATATTCAATTTTTTCATTATTTATCATCCTTAACTCTCATATGCAGGGCTTCTCTAGCAACTTCTCTATCGTCAAAAGATATTGTTCGATCTTTAAAAATTTGATATGTTTCATGTCCCTTACCAAAGATTATTACCATATCATCTGCTTTAGCCTTATCTATAGCATAAAAGATAGCCTCTTTCCTATCAGATATAATATTATATGGTATCTTTGAATCTTGGATGCCAACTTCAATATCTGAAATGATTTCCATTGGTTCTTCTGAACGAGGATTATCTGAAGTCAATACTACATGGTGGCCATATTTTACTGCCATTTTACCCATTTGCGGTCTTTTCCCCTTATCTCGATCACCACCACATCCAAAAACAACGATAAGCTCTCCCTTTACAAACGCAAGGGCCGTTTTTAAAACATTCTCCATGCCATCAGGGGTATGTGCATAATCAACAATAACTGAAAAATCTTGACCCTCATCAACTAATTCAAATCGACCAGCAACCCCATCTACTTTTTCTAATCCCTGTTTTATTTCTTCGCCACTTAAACCCAGAGCATAACCACAGCCTATAGCCGCCAGGGTATTATATACATTAAAAAGTCCTGTTAATTTCATATTAACTGGGAAATTCATTAGACCTTTTACTACAAAGGATGCACCCTGAGGTGATAATTTTATATCAACAGCTCTTAAATCCGCTTCCCTTTCAATTGCATAAGTTATTAGCTCTCCTTGAGAGGATTTTATTACTTGATCGCTTTTAGGGTCATCTATATTTATAACTGCATATCCATCTGCTTTTATCTGCTCAAACAATTTACATTTTGCTTTTAAATAATCATCTATAGATTTATGATAATCCAGGTGATCCTGTGTAATATTAGTAAATAAAGCTATTTTAAATCTCATACCAATAACCCTCTTAAGATCAAGGGCATGTGACGATACTTCCATTACCACCTGAGATAATTGTGCGTCATTCATTTTTTTATATAAACTATACAAGTCCAGAGATTCCGGAGTAGTCCTAGTTGCCGGAAGTGTCTTATCACCTATTATATTTTTAATAGTACCAATTAAACCTATTCCTATACCTATATTATCCATCATGTTTTTTATTAAATAAGTAGTAGTAGTTTTACCATTTGTCCCTGTCACACCGATTAAATCTAATTTTTTTAATGGGTAATCAAAAAAAACAGCAGAGAGATAAGCCATTGATTCCCTACTATCTGCTACCCTAATATATGTAACCCCTTCAACATATTCAGTTATATTTTTTTCAATTACTATAGCAATTGCACCATTTTGAATTGCCTTATCGATAAAACTATGCCCATCTACCTTAAATCCCTCAATACAAACAAAAAGACTACCAGCTTCAATCTGTCGTGAATCGTATACAATTTTAGTAATCTCCTTATCTAGATTACCAATAATATCTGGATTCTGTAAATCCCGAATCATATCTCTTAGAATCATCTATCCTACCTCCACGATTATTTTAACCATGTTTCGGTAAAATTAACCATCTTCTTTTAATTCTACCGAAATAATACTAGCACCTGGTACTCGCTCGCCTGCTTCAATATCCTGTTTTACTATTTTACCAGAACCATTAGTTATGAGCTTTAAGCCAAGTTGACTCAATAAATTGTTAGCAATTTCTTTAGTCATACCTTTAAGATTAGGAACAGCTACTAGGTAATTTTTTTGATAATCCTCTTCAGTAAATAGCAAAACAGTTGTCCCTTCTAGTACTTCAGCACCTGATAAGGGAACCTGTCTAATCACTTTATTAAGTCCACCTATAATTTTAACATCTAAACCATTATTTCTCAATGTTTTTTCAGCTTCAGCCAGGTTTTTATCGATTAATTCAGGTACAATTATTTGATTAGCCTTGTCTTTTTTATCTTCTACTTTTAATTGTGGAGGAATTTCTAAATAACGAAGACTATCATAAGCAATATTCCGAAATACAGGTGCTGCAGTTTGGCTCCCATAATAAGGGTATCCTGTAATATCATACAATACAACCGAGATAACTAATTGTGGGTTATTGATAGGTAATATACCAATAAAAGAAGCATCATATACTTGTGAACCATAATGTTTAGCTGTACCAGTCTTTCCACCTATACGATAACCTTCAATTTTTGCATTAGCACCCGAACCCTTCTCAACTACGCCCTCCAATAAATTCAATGTGCGTTCAGCATTTTTTTCTGAAATCACCTGTCTTATTTTAATAGGTTCTACTTCTTCCAGTAACTCTCCATCCGGATTGCGAATTTCTTTTAGCAACTTAGGCTGTAATAACATTCCTTTATTTGCAACAGCAGAGACTGCTGTTGTAAGTTGTATTGGAGTAACATTTATCCCATGTCCAAATGACATTGTCGCAAGTTCTACCGGACCAATATTATCATACTTTAAGACAATACCACCAGCTTCACCAGGTAAGTTAATGGATGTTTGATTACCAAACCCAAAAGCCTTAATATAATTATAGAAAGCCTCTTTACCCACCCTCATACCAACTTGAACAAAACCAGGATTACAGGAGTTCTGTACTACTTCTGCAAAGGTTTGACTGCCGTGCCCACCTAACTTCCAACAATTAATAGTCTCTCCACTCACTTTAATATATCCTGGGTCAACAAAACGATCATTTTCATTCACTACACCCTCTTCCAGAGCAGCAGCAGTAGTAATTATTTTAAAGGTTGAACCTGGTTCAAAGCCGTCAGATATAGCTCTATTTCTCCAGAGCTTTTGTGAATAATCAGCGAAGCTATTGGGATTATAATCAGGACGATTTGCCAAAGCTAAAATATCACCATTTCGTGGATCCATAACTATGACAGTACCACCTGAAACCTGATACTCGTTCACAGCCTTATCTAACTCGCGTTCTGCTATATATTGGATAACCTCATCAATGGTTAGATATAAATTATAACCATCATTTGGAGCAACATATTCCTGAATACCATCAGGAATAGATCGTCCTGCAGCATCTCGTTCTACCTCTATTTTCCCTGCTTTACCCTTTAATAATTTATCATAAGAAAGTTCAATACCATCCAAACCCTGACTATCTATACCAGCAAAGCCTAAGATATGACTGGCTAAATTAGCTTTGGGATAAAACCTTTTACTCTCTTCAGTAAAGGTAATACCCTTAAGGCCTAATCCTCTAATTTCCCGGGCCACATCTTCACTTACTTTCCGTTTAACATAAACCGCGCTGGCTTTACGTGTTATTCGTTGATAAACATAATCATACTTCATATCTAATACTTTTGATAATAATTTAGCAGTAGTTGTTGGGTTTTCTACCTCAAGAGGTATTGCTACTACCGTCTCACTACTAGCACTAACAGCCAATTCACGCCCCTTTCTGTCATATATGATGCCCCGTTTTGGCTCAACCTTCAATTCTCTGGTTCTTTGTTCTATCGCTTTTTTTTGATATTCATCACTATTAATAACTTGAATCCAGATAAGTCTAAATGATAGGAGTGATGTTAATAAAAAAAATATTAAAAACAATAGAATTATTCGTTTTCTAACGTGCAAACGAGGATGAATTGACATTTTTATCCCCCTATTATTTGTCGAATTCTTCAGCCTGAACAGTACCGATTCTCTCCATAAAATCATCAAATACCTTGACAAAAAATACCTTTTCCTGCTTGTTTTGCGGCAGGGTATCTATCTGTTTTACTTTATTTTTCAAAAGCACAAATTCTACTTTGTCTGGCTCAACCATAGATAAACTATTTCGAGCTATTTTTTCTATCTTGGCCATAGATTTTTGCTCAGCTAATTTAATGTTTAATAAATAATTTTCTGTTTTAATACTATGTATATGTTCTGCTAGAGTATTAATTTCATAACTCAAGTGGTTAATTTGTACAAACTGGCCGATATATGATACTAATATAGCCCCTATTAAGACTACTGCCAGTATACAAATTAGAACACCACTATTAAATAATTCGTTTTTATCATTTTTTTGATTATATTCTTTGTTATTATGATAACTATAATTATAATCACTTTTCGGTCTGGTCTGTAACAAATTTATTCACCCACCTTTCTATTTAGAACTCCAAATTCTACAATTTTTCAGCAACTCTTAACTTTGCGCTTCTAGCTCTAGGATTATCTCCCAATTCCTTTTCGCTTGCCATAATAGGTTTTTTGCTTATCACCTTGAGTTGCGGTTTTTTATCACAGACACAAATAGGAAAATCAGAAGGGCATACGCATTTTTTTGCCAAATTTCGAAACTTATGTTTTACAATTCGATCTTCTAATGAATGAAAACTTATTATACAGATTCTACCTCCGGGTTTTAAATGAGAAATAACCTTCCCAATCATATCCTTTAATTGTTCTAATTCATTATTTGTTGCAATTCTCAGGGCTTGAAATGTCCTCCTAGCAGGATGCCCCCCAGACCTCCTAGCTGATGCAGGAATAGCGGCTTTAATAACTTCAACAAGATCATGTGTAGTGTCTATAGAATCTTTCTGACGAAAATCAACAATAAAAGAAGCTATTCTTGAAGCCCATCTCTCTTCACCATATTCCTTAATAATTTTATGTAAATCATCTTGAGAATAGTAATTCACAATCTCTGCAGCATTTAATTTCTGATTCTTATTCATTCTCATATCCAGAGGTGCATTATAGTTATAACTAAAACCCCTTTCTGGATCATCAAATTGGGGAGAGGAGACCCCAATATCAAATATCATTCCATCAACCTTATCTAAATTTAAACCTTTTATAATTTCAGGTATGTTAATATAATTATCATGAATCAAGTTTAAATTTTTATAGTCTTTTAATCTTTCTTTTACTTTCTTAATAGCCTGTAAATCACGATCTATGGCAATCACATTACCGGAACCCTGGAGTCTTTTGAGGATTTCTTCTGTATGTCCACCTCTACCAAGTGTACCATCTATGTATATTCCACCCTTTTTACAATTCAAATTCTCTATAGTTTCCTGTAATAGTACAGGTTTATGTTCATAATCCATTTTACACACCCTTTATATACCTAATTCCTCCATAGCAGCCGCTATATCTTCATATGAAT
>JBDNGI010000454.1:0-3852 GCA_041689345.1 Halanaerobiales bacterium | reverse complement strand
ATATATTATATCATAAACATATGTTCATATTCAAGGGTTTATTGTACACAATTTTAATTTTCAGCTTGACTAAAAATCAAAATAGCTGATTCATCCCCGCCCATTATCATAGGCGAGGCTTTCTCAGCTATGATTCGGTAATTTAATTTTTTATTTTAAAGCTCTTTATATATAATTTATTAATCACCTTAAACATAAACCTTATACCCATTCTCTCATATCTAAAATTCTACTACTAACTTTTGACTCTTTATTAGAAAAATCTATAACTTCATAGGGAAGGCAAAGAACCACTCTAGTAATTTACGATAGTTTTTAAAATCACCTGTAATAGCATTAGCCCCAGCTTCAATAAGCCTTTTTCTCTTTTGAGGGTTAATCCCTTCTCTTAGAGTCTCATTAGTAGCCATACCAAGAGTAATTGCTCCTTTTTCAGCCCCTAGAGAAATTTCTACTTTTCCGTCCCCTATAATAAATAATTCTGACCCTAATAATTTTTTTTCATTTAATAAATGTTTTATAACCGCTTTTTTGGAATCTGCAACCTTATCTACTGGTGCTCCTACAATTCCATCAAAAAAATGCTCTACTCCTAGTATTTTTGCTTCATTAATAACATCTGGTTGGTCTGTTCCACTAAAAACATATAATGGAAAGCCTTCTTCTTTAAGTTTACTTAAAAATTCATAGCTTCCTTTAATCAAAAAATCATCAGGGGCCTTTTTGCCTTTAATTACATCATTAATTCGGGAATTCACCAGTTCCAATAAACGTTTATTATATTCCTTTTTATAATCCCAGATATTCCTGATATCTTTATTTAAGCCATATTCTTTTACCTTTTCACGTAACCATTTCATCTGATAGATAGTCTGAATTCCAGTTGATTCATTTATATAATCTTTTACCTCCTCTATCAATTTTTCATCTGGCTCTATTGAACCAGATATCATATCCAACATCAATGGTTCCATAATAGATTCCCAGCCCTGCCTAAAGGTAGATATAGTTCCATCAAAATCAAATAAAATTCTCTTTATATTAATTGTTTTACTAATAGGTCTAATAATTTCTAGTCCTGATATCATTTTCTAACCCCACTTATCATTTCATATCTTTTAATTATTTCTTCTCGAGTTACCTTACCTGTAGTTTTTGTCTTTTGTATAGTTATAGCAGCTGCTAAATTAGCTATATATGCTGAT
Organism: Halanaerobiales bacterium; assembly: GCA_041689345.1. Lineage (GTDB taxonomy): Bacteria > Bacillota > Halanaerobiia > Halanaerobiales > DTU029 > JBDNGI01. The sequence continues at coordinate 2,647 of JBDNGI010000454.1, read as the reverse complement.
TCTTCAACTTCTGCTCCAGCATTTCTGCTTGCTATAAAAGAGGCCATAAAAGCATCCCCTGCTCCTACAATATCAAGTTCTCCTGTTACTGGTTTTGTTGGTATTTCAATTAAGTCATAATCGTTATGCCATAAAGAACCTTCTTTGCCGAGTGTCATCAGAATCGGACATTTTGTTTTTTTAATTAGACGCTGAATAACCTCTATACGTTCCTCTTGTTTCACTTTAGTAATATTTTTATCAGAATATACCGCTTGTATAGCCTCTAATTCGTTTGGTTTAAGAATAACATTACGATATTTATCAATATTATTTCTACTATCTACAACCACTTCTCTATTTACTGCCATTTCATTAATACTAGAGCGGATTTTTTCTGTAATAACACCATTTTTTAATTGATCTACCACAGCTATTATATCAACGGCCATAAATGCTTTTTGTATATATTGAATCACTTTTTTTTCCAGGTCCAGCTTTATCTGTGTTCTATTTTCAAAATCTATCCTTGGATCTTCATAACTAAGATCTGATAAACCGTGACGAATCGGTTTACAGTATGCTGGAGTTATTCTATCAATTGATTTAATTATATAATCAACACTAATACCTTCATTATGAATAAGCTGCAAAAACTCATTACCCCGCCAATCATCTCCTATTATAGTTAATAACTTAACATCTTTAATACCCAAAGAAACCAAGTTTGAAGCAACATTACCACCTGCTCCCAGAGATAAGCGTTCTTTGGTAACAGGTAAAGGGAAATGAGGGGTCTCGCGAGATAATTCACTAAGTGCCATATCTGCTTCCCAATAAATATCCAGACATCCATCACCAATTACAGCAATAGATAATTCTGCAAACTTACTGAGAATACTTTCTAGTCTGCTGTGGGATAAATCATTATATTTTCTAAAGTTTAATTTATCTTTATACTGCCACATTTCCTTTCACTCCCTATATATTAGCCATAACTTTTGAATAAAGATTAGGTATTGTCATTTTATGATTTCCTTCGATATAATAACCGGTACCACCAAGACTTGTTGGCCTATTTACAATATTTTTTCTAGGTCGATAATAGTAATGAAAGTTATCTTTCCTAAGCTCTCTCCTGTAATCTCCCAATGGTATAATATCAAAATTAGCTGTTGTTATATTTTTTACGGTATAACCTTGATTTCGTGAAATAGATAAAGCCTTAAGAAAGACCTCTGGTCCTGTTACTGCAGATCCAAAATTAAGGTAAACACCTTTTTCAAGTTGGGAAATACTATGACAAAATAATGAAAAATCAATACCACTTGCCCCTCCCAGTGTTTTAAAATCTGCAGCTGGATGTTGGTGTATTATATCAGTGCCAATAGTAATATGGTAGGTAGCAGGAATCCCCAACTTATAGGCTTGATATACAACACAATCATTACGGTAAGGAAATTTTTCAGGATTTAAATCAATATACCTTGCCAGGCTAGCACCATAACCTAATCCCCTGGAAAAACCCGCACTTATTGCTTCATTCATCCATTTACCTGTTTCCTCCCACATTCCAAATGACCCATCTTCAATAGCTCGTGGTACATATTCCGAAGTACCACCAAGATAAGCAAGCTCAAAATCATGAATACTAACAGCTCCATTTCCAGCAATATGAGTAATTATACCGGCTTTCATAAGTTCAATAATATACCTTGATAGACCAGATTTAATAACATGGGCTCCCATTGACCAGATTACCTGAGAATCTTTTTTATGTGCTTCAATAATACTTTTTACAACCTTATCAAAATCAGTATGTACCAAATTAGGAACTGTATCCTTTCCAGGTTTGCTCATGTTCTCGATAGTAACTAGATTTTTGCGTCCCGACGTTGTAAAAGTTTTACTTTTACTTAAATCTAATCCAGAAGGTCGTAGTTTCTTCTCATTAATCATAAAATCACCTCTATCCTTTATAGATCATCTATTTTCTTAAAGATTTTTTATAATCTATTATTTCTTCTTCTGAAGTTAAAAGTCCAACTTCAACCTCATATTCTTTTTTTTCACCAGCCGCTAATTCCTGCAAGGTTCCACGTTCCCGTTCTTTAGCTCGGCCTTCTACCAAACAATTAGACGGTTCCAATCCTGCTACATAATTGCCTTCCCCGGTGAACTTCCACTGTATTAAGTTAGGTAAATTACTCTGCTTATAGCGAAGATAAAGACCTATCTTCAGATTATCATTAATTAAGGCTACTTGACAATACCCTTCTTCATCAGGAATCAGTTGATGATAATATACTGTATCTGGATAGTCCTTGGTAGGACTTAAGTATTGATCATGTTTTTCACTACGTTCAGTAGCCACTTTATCCCTAGGAACAACATCTTTACTATTAGCAACTAGATAAGAATTTTTATCAAGTAAAGGATGACCCAGGTTAAAATGATATAAAAACATATGAGGACTTCTCTGAAAGCCTTCATTAATTACCTCATCTTTGATAAAAAACCGCTTTGATCCTAATGCTGTGCTTATCTCACGATAGAGAACCATATTCGTATCCAAAACTTTAGTTTCCCGAACCTTTCCTCTCACCTTAAAATAGGCCTGATCTCCCTTCCAGTATGTCTCAGATGAGATACTTTCGGCAGGAATATT
>JBDNGI010000453.1:0-4225 GCA_041689345.1 Halanaerobiales bacterium | reverse complement strand
ATTAATATACGCGATGTAGCCTTTAGTATAACCATATTCGATTAGGCCTAAAGGATGACCTAAAGATCAGGCCCTGTTTAGCGGCAGTTAGCTATCGGATAAATTTCTTCTCTAAAAACTCACTTTGCACTCATGACTAACTGCTGCTAGTTTCTCACCTTCACACGATGGTAAGCTGCAGTAAGTCCCAGTACTTGTTCGACTATGCTTCAGGTAAATCGTCTGAAGCTAAGAACTCACTTTGCCTTGCATAATCTCTAGGTCACTGGGTTTGTCAACGTCAAATCCAATTTCTGGGTGATTTGTTATCATAAAGTGTCCTTTACAACCAGTAATTTTAGTTACTTTACTCTCGATTTCATCAATGGAAAGCTGGTGCATTACGAATTTTAAAATAAATTTCATCCCTAATAATTTGCTTAATTTCCAGGGTTTTTTTCTCCATGCTATTGCTTGATCAAGTATCACGTCAGATTCCTTGAGTATTTCTGGTTTGATTATTACCATATTACCGCCGGTAAAAATCCCTTCTGCTAGATGGAAATATGTCCTCTTAACCGTTGGGTATTTGGATATATTGTTTTCTTTAGGTATTATCGGATAATAAAGATCAGCCTTACTATCTTTTAAACAAGTAATAATATATTCATCAATAACATTAGCAGTTATTAATGGTATATCAGATGTCATTAATAAAATATAATTATTTTTATCAAGACTCTTTAATCCTTTAAAAACGTTTTCCTTCATAGACTCCCCAGATTCAACAAATAGATCAACTTTTTCCTGAATTGATTTTTCTAACTCATCTCTAGGGCCTACAACGATAATATTACCTGTGTATTTGGCCTGGTTGGCTGCTTTAATTACATACTCTACCATAGGTTTGTCAGCAATTTTAATTAGAGCCTCATGATTACTAGTAGATACCTCTTTTAAAGGACCTTGGTTTCGAGCACCGGCTAAAATTATTACATCTAAGACCATATCTAACCCTCCCAACAAGATTAATCCACAAAGACATAATTTTACATTGAAAAATTCCTAAGTATAATACTTTTTTCTCCATAGATCTGTAAAATCCTTTTTTACAGTCCAGGCTGTTGTTATAAAATCATTCGTTCTCGGCCAATTCCGCTTTATATTCTGCCCCTTCTCCTGATCCTTTACTATTGCAAAAACTGTAGAGCCACTACCAGACATAAGAACAAACAAAGCACCCATTTCCTTTAGAATACTCTTAATATCTTTAATCTCTGGATAAAAAGATATCGCTACTTCTTCTAATACATTTATCCAACCATCTGACCATAATATGTACTCTTTCTTATTTAATTTATTTATTAATTCTTTAATAGGCACTTTTCTATTCACTCTAAGCTTATCAAATTCCTGATATGCCCAGGCAGTACTGATTGGGATACCAGGGTTTATAATAACTAGATTATATCTTTTTATATCAGGTAATTGTCTAACCTTTTCACCTCTACCATAAGCTAATGCGGTACCTCCATGTACACAAAAAGGAACATCTGAGCCAAGTTTTGAAGCCATTTTGCTAAACTCTAACTTTGTAATATTAAGATTAAAAAGTTTATTAATCCCAACTAACACAGCAGCAGCATCAGTACTACCCCCTGCTAACCCCCCCGCTATTGGAATATTCTTCTTGATATGTATATCCACACCAGCAGTTAAATCAGCCTTATCTATTATCAACTTAGCAGCCCTATATGCAATATTATTTTCATCTTCAGGAAGATTGGGATCGGAATTAGTAAGTCTTATCCCACCATCATTTTTCCCTATAATTACTGTGTCGTGAAGACTAATAGATTGCATAATCATCTCAACTTCATGATAGCCATCATCCCTCACACCTCTAATATCTAGAGCTAGATTTATTTTAGCTGGAGCTGGTACTACAATTCTATCCATCCCAAGTACACCTTCCCATATAAAAACCTTTATCACCATACTATGCTCTTATTATAACATTTGTAAGGAAAAATGTTAATCAATTAAGCATAATTTTTCTTTTTTTTCTTCCATAAGTGGCTCCTTGGTTTCATATTCCATTAACCCCTGTTTAATTATTCGAATAAGTTCATCAGGATTTTTTTCATAAAAACAAACTATTACATCTCCTGGTCTGGCATTGTACAAAGCCATCTCTAGAGCCTCACTTTCTTTTGGTATATAAGAATGATGTCCCTTAAAATGATTATCTCTAAGTCCTTTTATTATTAATTCTGCAACTTCACCAGTATCTCTTCCCCTTAAATCTTGATCTTCCTTTATATATACCACATCCAAATAATCAGATGCAGTTTTTCCGGCCCTTATGATCAGTTGATCACTTCTATCCCCAGGAACACCTACTACACCAACTAATCTTTGGCCTTGTATTTTTTTCATAAATTTAAAAACTTCTTCAAAACCTGCTGGGTTATGACCATAATCCAATATTACCTTTAGACCTATACTATGAAAGACATTTAACCTACCAATATTATCACGCCACTCATTTCCAAAAGATGATAATTCCTTTTTAATATACTTATTATTAATACCAAGACTAATAGCTACTGAAACTGCTGCTAAAACATTCTCAAGGTTGTGTTTAGCAATACCATTAAAGGCTATCGGTATCTTCCTAATATCTTGAAATACTATTTTTTTAAATTTTCCTTTTCGATATATTATATTATTTTCTTTAATGTATACAGCTTCTCCACCATTGTTACAATGATTATTAACAATTGTATTATTTTTTTTTTGAGAAAAGAACATTATTGGTGCCGAGGCTCTATTTGCTAGGTTTAATACCATTATATCATCCGCATTCAAGATACATCTCCCTGTTTTTTTGACGGTTTCAATTATTAAAGACTTAATATCTGCCAGGTCTTCAAGTTTTTCAATACCATCTACACCAAGGTGATCCTCTGATATATTAATAATAACCCCTATATCACTTTCTTGATATCCTAAACCTTCACGAATAATACCCCCACGAGCAGTTTCCAGCAAGGCAATATCTATCAGAGGGTCTTTAAGTAAGGTTTTTGCACTAATAGGACCAGTATTATCACCAGACATAATGCATTGATTATTCACATAAGTTCCATCTGTAGTAGTAAAACCTACGCTATCATATTCATTTCTAAATATCTGGGCTAAAATTCGTGTAGTTGTTGTTTTACCATTTGTTCCAGTTATAGAAATTATAGGAATCCTGCCATTATCATCAGGAAATAGATATTTAATAATGTCATCGGCAACATTCCTACTTTCACCTTCTAACGGATAATGATGCATTCTAATACCAGGTGCAGCATTAACCTCTATAATAGCTCCATCCTGTTGTACTAGGGGTACTCGTATATCTTTTGCAATTATATCAATACCTGCAATGTCAAGACCTATTACCCTTGCTGCCCTTACTGCTAACTCAGCATTAACAGGGTGAACTTGAGCAGTTATATCCTTTGCAGTACCTCCAGTACTTAAATTACCATTATATCTTAAGTGTACTACTTGACCCTTGTCCGGAATTGTATGGATACTATAACCTTGTTCATACAGATATTTACTAACTATCTCATCAATATATATACGAGTTAGGGGCTTTTCATGACCTCCTCCCCTATATAAAGAATTATTGATATTATCAATTAGTTTTTTTATTGTATTTTTACCATCACCTATGACATGGGGCGGAGTTCGTTCTGCTGCTGCTACTAGATGATTGTCAACTACTAGTAATCTGTAATCCTTACCTTCTATATATTCTTCAATAATTACTTTATCACTATAGTTTTTTGCTTGATAAAAAGCCATCTTCAAATCATACCAATTATTAATATACAAACTTACACCATTACCATGATTACAGTTATATGGCTTAACTACTAAAAGTGAACCTAATTTACTTATTAATTCCTTTAGCTCAACAGCCTTTTCTACAATAAAACCTCGCGGAACAGGCAAACCGGAATCTTTAAGTATATTATTTGTTTGTAGTTTATTACAAGCAATATCTACAGCAACACAGGAAGTTGCAGAAGTAATAGTTGCTGCAATCCGCTTTTGCTTTTTACCATAACCTAATTGATAAAGGCAGGAATCTCTATCAATCGGTATAACTGGTATATCTCTTTTAGCTGCTGATTCAAGTAAAGCACTTGTACTAGGACCAATTCCATGTTTACTAATTATTTTT
>JBDNGI010000452.1:0-3254 GCA_041689345.1 Halanaerobiales bacterium | reverse complement strand
TTCTCTTTTCAGCTTCAAAGTAGCATTAGGAAGAATAGTATTACCGGTATTTACAGATACATATTCTAATTCGTAGACACTTTCAGCAGAATATATTTCATTATTAATTAAAGCCTCAATATCAACAGCATTAAGTTTCTTTTTCTTGTCTGCTAGGTTCTTAAACTTCCTGAATACATCCTCAAAGGTATCTTCAGCAAGTTCATAACCTAAACCATCAACAAAATCGTGGAAGGCATGGCGACCGGAATGTTTACCCAGAACTAGGGAATTTTCCTCAAGTCCAATACTCTGAGCATCCATAATTTCATAGGTAGTACGTTCCTTTATTACGCCATCTTGATGAATACCCGATTCATGAGCAAAGGCATTCTTACCAACAATCGCTTTATTTGGCTGAATCTCCATACCTGTAAAATTTGAAACCATTTTACTAAGTCTCATTATTTGAGTTGTATCCTGGCTTATATCTAAGTTATAAAAATCTTTCCTTGTTTTTAGAACCATTATCAATTCTTCAAGGGCCGTATTCCCCGCTCTTTCACCAATACCATTTACAGCTACTTCAATCTGTCTAGCTCCATTTTCAATAGCAGCTAAACTATTTGCTACAGCAAGACCAAGATCATTATGACAATGTACACTTATTTCAGCCTTGTCAATATTAGGAACACTATTTCTAACACCTGCAATCATCTTACCAAACTCAGCAGGTACAGCGTAACCAACAGTATCTGGTATATTTATAACCTTAGCTCCTGCCTTAATTGCCTTTTCAAATAGACGAGCTAGAAATTCCACTTCACTCCGAGAGGCATCCTCAGCAGAAAACTCAATATTACTAGTATATTTAGCAGCATATTTTACCGCTTCGATAGCTTTCTCTAAAACCTGTTCCTCTGTCATCCTTAACTTATATTTCATATGAATAGGAGAAGTCGCAATAAAAACATGTATTCGTGGGTTTTCTCCACCTTTTAGGGCTTCCCAGGCACGGTCAATATCTTTGAAGTTAGATCTGGCTAAACCTGTAACCTCTACATCTCTCACATTATCAGCAATTGATTTTACGGATTGAAAATCACCAACAGAAGCAATAGGAAAACCAGCTTCAATAACATCTACATTCAAACGGGCTAACTGCTTGGCGATAGTCAACTTTTCTTCAGTAATTAAACTAACACCAGGTGACTGCTCCCCATCCCTTAAAGTAGTATCAAAAATCTTTATTCTATCCATCTGGTACACCCTTCCTTAGGACTTAATCCAGGACATCATATTCCTCAATTTACTACCAACTTTTTCTAATAAGGAATCCTCATCTTTTTTGGTTAAAGCATTAAAGTGTGGTCTATTAGCTTGATTTTCTAAAATCCAATCACGAGCAAATTTACCAGTTTGTATTTCTTTTAGTACTTCTCCCATTTCTTTTTTAACATCTTCATTAATTAATCTAGATCCAATCATAAGATCTCCATATTGAGCTGTATCACTAACTGAATAACGCATATTACTTAGTCCACCTTCATAAAGAAGATCAACAATTAATTTTAATTCATGCAAACACTCAAAGTAAGCTATTTCAGGTTGATAACCTGCTTCAACTAAAGTCTCAAAACCAGCTTTAACTAGAGCAGTAGTTCCTCCACATAAGACAGCTTGCTCGCCAAATAAATCTGTTTCTGTTTCTTCTTTAAATGTGGTTTTAATAACACCTGCTCTGGTACAGCCTATTCCCATAGCATATGCTAAACCAACTGCCTGAGCACGACCACTAAAATCCTGTTCAATAGCCAATAAACCAGGTACACCCTTACCCTCTGCATATGTACGTCTTACCAGATGACCAGGGCTTTTAGGTGCAATCATAAAGACATCGACATTTTTCGGTGGTACAATCTGACCAAAATGAATATTAAAGCCGTGTGAAAATACCAGAGCATTTCCTTCTTCTAAATTTGGTTCTATATCACTATAATATATCTTACCTTGAATCTCATCAGGAATTAATATTTGAATGACATCTGCTTTTGCAGCTGCTTCAGCAGTAGGATAAACCTCAAAACCATCCTTTTTAGCTACATCAACACTTTTACTGTCTTCTCTTAGTCCTATAATCACATCTAAGCCGCTATCTTTAAGATTTTGTGCTTGAGCATGGCCCTGACTACCATAACCGATAACAGCTATAGTTTTATTTGCCAACAAATCCAAATTAGCATCTTGATCATAATACATTTCTACCATTTAACTCACTCCTTGAATTCTTTTTAGTTAATAATAATTTTAATTACTGATTTACTATTTACCTTTACAAAGGTTCTGTTCAAAAGCTCTTAATCCCAGATTATTTCTTATGGCTTAATTTTAACGAGCAACTTATTATAGCTTAATTAAAATCTATTAAATATCCTTAATCTACTATCTGTCCACGGTTAAGAGCAATTATACCAGTTCTAACTACGTCTTTTATACCAAAATCTCTTAATATTTCTATTAATGCTTCAATCTTATTTTCTGTACCTGTTGCTTCTACCATAATACTATCTGTAGAAAGATCAACTACTTTGCCCCTGAATGTATCTACAATCTGAATAATCTCTGAACGATGTTCTCTTGTGCAATTAACGCGTATTAAGGCTAAGTCTCGGTCTACAATATTACTTCTATCCAATTCAGTAATTTTAATTACTTCAATCAATTTGTTAAGCTGTTTTTTTACCTGATCTAGAGTACGATCATCAGCTTTAAGCTCAATAGTCATTCTAGAGTATTCGGGGTTCTCAGTTTCTCCAACATTTAAACTATTTATATTAAAATTTCTTCGACTAAACAAACCAGTAATACGGCTTAAAACACCAGGATGATTAGCCACTGTAACTGATAAAATATGTTTGTGTATCAATTTACTAACCCCCTATCATTTCATGGATTCCTGCACCTGCAGGTACCATAGGCCAGACATTCTCTTCCTGTGCTACTACGATATCCATCAATACTGGGCCATCATAATCTATTGCTTTTTGTAGGGCTTCAGACAATTCGTTTTTATCTTCAACTCTGATAGCATATACACCAAAAGCCTCAGCTAATTTAACAAAATCTGGATTTTTTAACATTGTAGAAGAATATCGCTTTTCAAACAATAATTCCTGCCACTGCCTAACCATTCCCAAAGTACCATTGTTTAATATAATAATTTTTACAGGCAAGTTATAATTACTAATAGTGGATAGTTCCTGTAAATTCATTTG
>JBDNGI010000451.1:0-4819 GCA_041689345.1 Halanaerobiales bacterium | reverse complement strand
TGAATAACCGTGTTTATTAAAGACTTTTTTAATCTCACCTAAATCTTGCTGCATGAATATCACTCCGTTTTTGGTTTATTTGGATTAGTACCTTAATTATACCATGAACGCAGTGCTCATGCAGCATTTTATATGTTTTTTATAAAAAAATTTAGCTTATTTTTATTGTTTTATCAAGGTGCGAAACTCAAGTAAAATAATTATATGTACAAATATATTTATGATGAATCTCCTAACTTAGTAAATATTGATAACTATTACTACTGTTATTAGTGTAACAAATAAAATACTATTATTCAAATAAAATTTTCTGCCCACTTCTAGAAGTCTAAATATAGACAATTAAGGACTTCCCGTTATTAATGCACAGTCGTCAACTTATCCTAGTTCTCATACTTCACGCATTTCTGCATTAGGGCCTGAATCATGGTCGCTGTCTTTTACATTAATTCATGTAAATCTGTTACAAAGATACGACTACCCGCCGAACATTAAAAAGAGACAGCGATATAAGCTGTCCCTAGAAAAATAATTATATTATACTAATTTAAAAACTTATCCAAAATATCTATTTAATATTCCTTTCAACATCTGTGCATGACGCGCTTCATCACAAGATGACTCATTTAAATATGCTGTAGCCTGCTCAATTCCAAGTTCTTCTGCTTTTTCAGCAGCTCCCCTTTTCCCCTTATTAGCCCCTTGTTCACCTTTTAACATATCTTCAATATTCTCTTTTGTACTAGCCGATATTTTACCATTAAGTTCAGCGAAATGAGATGCGTGTTCTGCTTCTTCCCAGGCAATTCTCTTTAATACCTCAGCAACCTCTGGATATCCTTCCCGTTGAGCTTGACGAGCCATAGCTAGATATAAACCAACCTCTTCAGTTTCACCTGCAAAATTCATATCTACAGCCTCTTCTACTTCAGTACCTTTTGTAACAGCTAATTTCACTTGGTTATCAAATTTTAAATCCCTTATATATCCCTCCTAAGATTTTTAAAATACTTCACTATATTAAGTAATACTCAATTTATTAATAATAGTAATTGTTATTATTATAAGGGATATCCTTTCAGTTGTCAAGGGTTCCTTTTAAAAAAATCTAGGACATCCTTAACTTAAAAAAAGGAGCTACTTTTAATGCGTAAAATATCACCACTTAACAAGTTAATCTTGAATATAAAGAAGTTAATTGCTTTATTATATCTTCAATAGAAACCCTGATTTCCCAGTTTCAGAATTTATAATTTCTTTTTCGATTTCTAAATCAGGATATTGAAAATCAATACTGGCAAAACGCTGTTTGGTACTTTCTTTGATCTCTTTTTTTATATCTACAATTTCATCCAAATAGCATATACCACCATAACGAACTGCCATTGTTAGAGGACCATCCTGCCAGATAGTCTGATCATATGTCAATAAATAATATAAATAAGGAGCAACCACATTAGGGCTACTCCTTTCATAGTATTAAATAATATACTATCTTTAAACACTTTATTTAATAAAAGATACTAGTATTCTGGATTTTAAAATTATATTTTTAATTTAACCAACTATTAATAAGATCTGTATGTTCTTCTTTCCATTGACGGGCAACTTCTACTGGCTCTTCATCAGAATCAGCAATAGCACCCATAAGGTCACCTAATTGATTAATATTCATTTCAAAGTTTTTCAAAAAACTAGTTACTTCAGGGAGATCTTCTTCTAAACCCTCACGAGAGTATGTATAGATAGTCTCTGTCTTACCATAAACTCCATCAGGATCATCTAAGAATTTCAAATCCCATCTAGCAAACTTCCAATGAGGTTTCCAACCAGTAACAATAATCCACTCATTTTTATCAACAGCTGTTTTTAGAGAAGCAGTCATTGCCGCCCCACTACCCTCAAGTAATTCAAAATCAAGATCATAATCCTCGATGGCCTGTCGGGTAGTTTTCATTATTCCGGCACCAGCATCAATACCAATGATTTCACCATCAAACTTATCAACATAATCATTTAATTCTGTAATAGAATTAGCTTCTACATATTCAGGAACAACAAGACCTATCCTAGCACCAGTAAAATTTGTACCAAGACGTACAATGTCATCACCCAATTTATCAATATAGCTTTGATGTGCAACAGGAAGCCAGGCATCCATAAAGGCATCAATATCACCAGTTGATAATCCCTGGAAAGTTGGACCAACATCGGCCATTGTAGTGGTAACATCATAGTCAAACTCATCCTCAATAACTGCCTGTGCTAAATGTGTCATAGCAATCCCTTCAGCCCAATTAACATAACCCAAATTTACCTCTTTCTTCTCTTCTTGTTGTTGACCACAACCCACTAATAAACCTGTTGCCACAATTAATAATAATACAACTAATAATGTTTTCTTCAAATTAACCCTCCTAATTTTTTAAAAAATCTTAATAAAACTTTACGTTAATGTAAATTTTTTGCAGTATTTTTTAGACTAATGAATCCTCAAAATTAATCTTTTGTAAAATATTTGCTATCATGTAATTTTAATTACTCAGTCTTGAAACTCTGGGTAATACGATCAAGTATTATCGCCAGAATTACAACAGCAACGCCACCTTCAAAACCTAGCCCAATTTCCAGTTGTGTAATCCCCCTTAAAACTACACTACCCAGACCTCCACCACCAATCATTGAAGCAATTACAACCATTGACAAAGCTAGCATAATAGTCTGGTTAACCCCAGCCATTATAGTAGGTATAGCTAGAGGAAATTGTACCTTATATAATGTTTGCCATGGTGTAGAACCAAAGGCATTAGCCGCTTCTACAACCTCTGCGTCCACTTGTCGTATTCCTAAATCAGTTAGTCTTATCGCTGGCGGCATCGAAAAAATAACAGTAGCAATTACACCAGGAACCTTGCCCATACCAAAAAATATAACAGCAGGAATTAGATAAACAAAGGGAGGCATTGTCTGCATAAAGTCCAAGATAGGTCTTAAGATATTATTAGTTACTTCATTTTTTGCAGCCAGTATACCTATTGGTATTCCTACACCTAAAGCAACAACACCTGCTGTCAGAATCATGGCTAATGTTTGGACTGTCTCCTCCCACATTCCCATACTATATATTAATAACATTCCTAACAGCGTAAAAATGGCTACTCCTCGCCCACTTAAATAATATGCTAAGGCAGATACTAAAACTACCAAGACTATAACTGGTATAAACAACAATCCCTGCTGAATAGTTGATACTATAACATCTATGGTAAGTGAAATAAAATCAAATAATCCTGAGGCATATAATTGCAACCAGTTTACTATTCCTTCAAATATTTCACCTACTGGCAAATCAAACATCATCATCACTTCCTCTAGTTAAAGCAGATAATACAGAAACCCTGACAATAATACCAACTAACCTTTCTTCACTATCTTTTACTGCTATAGGGTAATCGGTATTTGAAGCCATAGGTAATAGTTCTGTTAAAGGTGTATCAATCTCTGCAGAAGGATATTCCTTATGTAAATATGCTTTAATGTCTTTTTTCTTCTTCTTTTTTGCTTGCATAGCTGCCTCTACATCTAATATTCCTACAACCTTCTTATCATGATCAACTACATATACACTAGAAAACCCTTCATCCTCCATAATTTTTAAAGCCATATTAGGACCATCTTTTACATGTATCAGGGCATCAGGTCTAAACATAACATCTTTAGCCTTTAAAACTTTAATTTTATTTACATCTCTAACAAAATCAGTGACATATTCATCAGCAGGATTTGATAATATATCCTCAGGCTCACCAATCTGAATAATCTTACCTTCATTATTAAGAATTGCAATACGGTCACCTATTCTTAAGGCTTCATCAAGATCATGTGTAATAAAAACTATAGTCTTATGAAGACGAGACTGTAAATCAAGCAATTCATTCTGCATCTCTCTTTTAATTAGAGGGTCTAAAGCACTAAAGGGTTCATCCATTAATAAAATATCTGGGTCTATCGCCAGAGCCCTAACTAGACCAACTCTTTGCTGCATCCCCCCACTTAAATTTTCAGGTTTAGAAGAACCCCATTCTCCCAATCCTACCTGATCTAGTGCTTTTAAAGCAGTTTCTTCTCTTACTTCTTTTGCAACACCCTGTACCTCTAATCCATATTCAACATTTTCTAGAATAGATCTGTGGGGAAAAAGAGCAAAATGTTGAAAAACCATACCTAGCTTTTGTCTTCTTATCTCCTGTAGTTCTTGTGAGTTTACTTTTGTTATATCTACACCATCAATCAACACCTGCCCTTTTGTCGGTTGCACAAGACGATTAATACACCTAAGCAAAGTTGATTTACCACTTCCAGATAGACCCATCAGAACAAATATTTCTCCTTCATTGACTTCAAAATTTGCTTTATTGATACCTAATGTATTACCAGTCTTTTCAAGTATTTCATCTTTATTTAGTCCTTGTTCTAATAATGGAAATATCTTTTTAGGTTTTTTCCCATATACTTTGAAAAGATCTCTTACTTTAATTTTAACCATAGATTCTCCCCCTTATCAATTACTGCCCTATTATAAATAGTATTGTATTTATACAATAAAATAATTAATCTTTTTTTATGGTTATTCATAAATGATATTTTTATCCTATGGTTTCTACTAAGACTCCCCGGGCCTAAACCTTTAGAGTTTTGAGAAATGAATCAAAGATATGAGTTTAAGTCCCGCCAATTTCGCAATAAGTACAGCTAATATTCAAGTTGAATTTCTTTTATGTATGCATAAAAAAAGCTCAGATGATTATCTTTAATTAAT
>JBDNGI010000450.1:0-2184 GCA_041689345.1 Halanaerobiales bacterium | reverse complement strand
GCTCTACATCTTTTAATTCATACTCCAGTCCCAATTCCTGCCATTTGTGTTCACCCAAATTATGATATGAATGAATTGCATCACGATACAGCTTATACTGTTTTAACTTGGTCATAAAGAGTTTTACAATCTCAACAGCCAATTCATCCACTCTATCATCATTTCCGTATTTGGGATAGTCTCCTTTTATATTAAAATCTATAATCATACCATCTTCATCTCTGATTGGGCTAACTTCTGCATATTTTATAGCACTCAATGAATCAGCTATAATCGATAATCCAGCCACTCCAAAACCCATAATACGCTGTACCTCTGTATCATGTAAAGCCATCTGTACTGCTTCATAGGCATACTTATCATGCATAAAGTGAATTATATTTAAGGCATCTACATATTTTTCAGTTAACCAATCAAAGAAGTGGCCAAATCTCTCCATAACCTGCTCATATTCTAGAACCTCTCCTTGGTATGGTTTAAAATTCGGCCCAACCTGTGTACCAGTCATCTCATCTCTTCCGCCATTTAAAGAATATAAGAGTGTTTTAGGCAGATTACATCTTGCTCCAAAATATTGAATATCCTTACCAGGTGTCATTGCTGATACACAACAGGCAATACCATAATCATCAGAAAAATTCAATCTCATCAAATCGTCGTTCTCATACTGCAAAGAACTGGTATCTTTTGAAACCTGGCTACAGTATTTCTTAAAGGGTTCTGGCATCCTCTCTGACCAGAGCACAGTTAAATTTGGCTCTGGAGCAGGTCCCAGGTTATATAAAGTATTTAATATCCGATAACTTGTCTTACTGACTAAGGGACGACTATCGATTCCAATACCTCCAAGAACAATAGTTACCCATAATGGGTCACCACTAAAAAGGTCATTATAGGAAGGGGTTCTCAACTGCCTAGCCAATCTCAGTTTTATAACAAAATCATCTATTAATTCCTGGGCTTTTCCTCAGTCAGAATTTCCTCAGCAATATCTTTCTCAATATATATATCAAAGAATTCAGCAACCCGGCCAAAGGACATGGCAGCACCATTATTCTCCTGAATTGCAGCCAGATATCCTAAATAAGTCCACTGAATAGCCTCTCTTGCATTTTCCGCAGGCCGACTCAGATCAAAGCCGTAAGTTACACCTAGTTCCTTTAATTTCTTTAAAGCCCTGATCTGTTCACTAACTTCTTCTCTAAGTCTGATAGTTTCTTCACTCATCGGACCACTTAAATTATTCTTATCAGCTTTTTTGGCCGCAATCAGTTTATCTACACCATAAAGGGCAATCCTGCGGTAATCACCAATAATTCTACCCCGACCGTAGGCATCAGGCAGGCCGGTAATAACACCTGAGCGTCTGATTTCCCTTAGTTCCGGGGTATATGCATCATAAACTCCATCATTATGTGTCTTCCGATATTTTGTAAAAATTTCTTCAATCTTTGGATTAATATCATAACCATAGGCCTCAGCAGCCGCCTTAGCCATTCTGATACCACCATAGGTATTTAAGGTTCTTTTCAACGGTGCATCAGTCTGCAATCCTAGTATTATTTCTTTATTTTTATCTATATAACCAGCGTCATAGGCATTTATATCAGCCACTGTATCAACATCTACGTCTAATACCCCACCGTTTTTTAATTCTTTCCATAATAATTTTGAACACTTTTCCCACAATTCTTTTGTCCTTGAAGTCGGTCCTGCCAGGAAAGATGCCCCCTCTATATATGGAGTATAGTTTTCCTGAATAAAATCTCTCACATCAATCTCGTCACGCCATTTTCTACCTTCAAATGATTTCAAGTCCATTTAAAAGTACCTCCCCTTTTAATCTTATAGTCTTATAATCTTATAGTCTTATAGTCTTATAGTCTTATAGTCTTATAGTTTTAATCCCTAGTAAATTACTATGATTTAATTATAGCATCTACTAATATTAAATTCAAGCAAAAAATTTAAATACTTGATATCTGTTTTACTGATTTTGAAAAGACTTAATCATAGTACTAAATCTTATCATATTTCATAAATAAAAATGCCCACCTGGATAACGAAATAATTCATTATCCAGGCGGGCGATTACAAGATTATATTTCCCCATGGTTAATTCCATGTTATCCGCCAGTCATATAATCCTTATTTATTTATCAAATTTCGCTTTCATAATAACAG
>JBDNGI010000449.1:0-2771 GCA_041689345.1 Halanaerobiales bacterium | reverse complement strand
TTAATGAAATTGGCTATGATGGTTTTTTAACTATTGAAAGAGAAGTAGGGGGAAATCCTGAAGAGGATATAAGAAAAGCTGTTCGTTTTTTAAAAAACTATTTAAAATAGAATCCCACAAGGTTGAGGTTAGTACTAGTACATAAAGTTACGCCACAACAGGTAACACCCTATCTTGTTCCATAAATATTTATAAATTAGGGGGAAAATAATGAAGATTGGTGTAAGTTCTTATAGTTTTAGTCAATTAGTAAATAGTGGACAGATGAAACAGATTGAAGTTGTTGCTAAGGCCAAAGAGTTAGGGTTTGATGTGATTGAATTTTCTACCTTATCTGTACCTGAAGGAGAAGACCTTAGAAGTTTTGCTGCTAAACTGAGGGAAGAGTGTGAACGAGTAGATATTGAAATCGGTAATTATACTATTAGTGCTGATTTCCTGAAGAACAGTGATGGCTGGCAGGGAGAGGTTGAACGATTGAAAGCTGAGGTCCAGATAGCAGAAATTTTAGGTTCACCAGGTATGAGACATGATGCAAGCTGGGGTTTTCCAGCTGATTCCAAAGGGGCGAGGAGTTTTACAGATGCCCTGCCAACTTTAATTAAAGGTTGTAGGGAGGTAAGCGAGTATGCAAGTGAACGAGGTATTAAAACTATGGTAGAAAATCACGGTTATTTCTGTCAAGACAGTGATAGGGTTGAAAGATTAGTCTCTGGTATTAATCATCCTAATTTTGGTATCTTATTGGATATGGGTAACTTTCTTTGTGTAGATGAGGATCCAGCTCAGGCAGTTGGTAAATTGTTGCCATATGTCTCTCATGTTCATGCAAAAGACTTTCACGTAAAGAATGGTAGTCTAGCTAATCCAGGTCAGGGTTGGTTTGAAAGTAGAGCTGGTAATTATCTTAGAGGTGCTATTGTTGGTCATGGAGAGGTTCCGGTAACCCAGTGCTTACGTTTGCTGAAAAAAGCTAATTATAATGGTATTATTTCCATAGAATTTGAGGGCATGGAAGACCCTATCAAGGGTATCTCTTGTGGTTTGGAAAATTTGAAGAGAGAGATTAGTAGTTTATAATTTACAGCCACAGTCTTTGCAAGACAGGTTTGTAAGGCTGGTTAATATTAATATAAGCCCTACTGAAAAACAGACTCCTTTGCGGCTATTCTATCTATTGATTCAAAAAGTTGCAGTAAATAAATTCTACCTGTGGTACCATTTTTATGTTCTAATATGATAATATATAAGCCACTTTACAGAGAAGTGGCTTATATCCTGAAAACATAAATAAATTGTATATATTTATTGTAGTCAATAGTTTCTTTCATATTCACTGGGAGTACATCCGACTGCCCTTTTAAATACCTTTCTGAAGTATTTTGTATTATTATATCCTACCTGTTTACTAATTTCATATATCTTCATATTGGTACTATTTAATAATTCTTTTGCTTTTTAAATTCTTATTTTTTTAACATAATTTATATATGTTCGCCCTGTTTTTTCTTTGAAGAGATGACTTAGATAATAGGGGTTAGGTTTTAGCCAGGTCAGGCAATTCGTAAAGGGTTGGCTGGCACTATTGGAAAATTTGCTCTTAGACCACACCCCTGGTTATATGCAGAGACTGCCAGGATAGGTCTGTAATTTCTCCTGAAAGAAGACATAAAGTGATTATGATAGAGAGCATACATATCAACTTCTTTAAAATGCATATTGATTATCATAATAAAATGATGTATAATATATATGAAGGAGATGATGTTCGCGATGAGAACTACTTTAAATATATCTGAAAATGTAATAAAAGAAGCGGAAGCTATTTATAAAACAAATAGTAGGTCAGAGGCAGTAGAAACAGCTTTGAAAGATGCTATTAGATTTAAAAAAATACAACAGTTTATGAACTTAAAAGGTGAATTAAATTTTGATGAGAAAGCTATTGAACAGTTAAGGAGTGCAGAAATTAATGAAACAAAAAATAATAGTTGATACTTCAATTTGGATTGAATACTTTAAAAAAAGGAATGATATTGTTAAATTTATAGAAGAAAGAATTATGGATAATTGTATATTTATGACAGGACCTATAGTATCTGAATTACTTCAAGGAGTAAAAACAGAAAGTGAGTATAATAAACTCAACAATTGTATAGAGGGTATCCCTTATTTGAAAATATCTATGGCTGACTGGAAGAAAGCAGGAAAATTATCATTTGATTTGAGAAGAAAGGGTATTACTATACCGTTAACTGATATTGTTATCTCAGCTGTTGCAATTAATAATAACGCTAAAGTCTATACATTGGATAAACATTTCAATAATATACCAAATGTAACTATATATAAATTAGATTAAATTTTTCTGGAGTAAAGCTTTTTCAGCCATTCTGCTATACCTGCCTTAACTTCTTAGCCAGATTTTATTTTTTTCACCATCTGTACAGTAGTTGCATAGGGGTACCAAAGAAAAATACTAGAGTTTCAAACATTATAAGCAAGAAAATTTACCCCTCACTTTATGAGAAATAAATGAGAAGAGGTGTAATTTTTTTGTTTTTCTGTAAAACCGGTTTTATATAATATGTTTATTATCTATGTTCTTTATTAAAATCTAAGTATATTTTTAACAAATAGGCAGGAATATTAGTCTTTATATAGAATAATTATTATATATACTAAAAAACCGATTTTATAAAATCTTATATAATGGTTATTATTGTAGCTATTATAAAAAACTAGTTAACTAGGAGTAATAAAATGATAAC
>JBDNGI010000448.1:0-3109 GCA_041689345.1 Halanaerobiales bacterium | reverse complement strand
TGGCTTTAGTATAACCATATTCGATTAGGCCTCAAAATGTCTAGGAATATTACCAATGGTTATGGAGATGATCCATAAATAATTAGAACATTATGGGGAAATAGCAAAGATTTCAAGAAAATTGTTTCAAATATTTTGTAGTTATTATTGATTATAAAAGAAGGTGGAGAGATGGCAAATCATACATTAATAACTGGTGGTGCCAGGAGTGGGAAAAGTAGCCTGGCCGAGAAACAAGCTAAAAATTCTTCAGGGAGAGTAGTCTATATTGCTACTGCTATTACCTTTGATGAAGGAATGAAAGATAGGATTAAAAAACATAAATCAATTAGACCAGATGATTGGGTGACTATAGAGCAATTTAAAGGTTTTAAAGGATTAAGCAAAAATCTAGCATTTTTGGAATGTGATATAATTGTTTTAGACTGTATTACACTGATGGTTTCTAATTTAATGCTGGAAAGTGGATTAGATTTTGACAACTGTAATATGGAGGAAGTGGATAAGCTTGAAAGCTATATTTTTAAAGAAATAGAGGGGCTTTTAGAAGTAGTTGATCTACATAATAAGGAGATCATCCTGGTAACTAATGAAGTCGGCATGGGACTTGTTCCACCCTATAGATTGGGTAATATCTTTAGAGACATTGCTGGCAGGGTTAATCATTACCTGGCGCGAGAAGTCAAAAGTGTCTATTTTATGGTCGCAGGAATCCCAATGAAAATTAAGTGAGGTAGATTATTTATTATGAAGAGTTTTCTTTTGATGATGACAAAAAAAGCTGCAGCGTTTTGGGTATGTGTAAAAAATATACAAAAATATTGAAGTAGAAAAGGGGAAAGTTTACAATGGATAAAGGTTATATTCATCTTTATACAGGTAATGGGAAAGGTAAAACTACAGCTGCATTGGGTTTATCCCTAAGGGCAGTATGTGCTGGGAAAAGGGTTTACATTGGTCAATTTGTTAAGGGAATGAAGTACAGTGAGACAAAGGCTGTAGAATACTTACCTAATTTTGAAATGCATCAGTTTGGTAGAAATTGTTTTATTTATAATGAGCCTACTTCGGAAGATATTCAAGTAGCAAGGGATGGCCTTGAAAGATGTAAAGTAATTCTATCAAAGGGTGAGTACGATATTGTAGTACTAGATGAACTGAATATTGCCCTATATTATAAGTTGTTTCCTGTGGAAGAAGTTATTGATATGTTAGAGAAAAAGGCATCTAAGGTTGAGGTAATTATTACTGGTCGTTATGCCCCAGAGGAATTAATAGAAATAGCAGATTTAGTTACTGAAATGAAAGAGATAAAACATTATTATCAAGAGGGTGTAAAGGCTAGAGAAGGAGTAGAAAAATAATGTTGAGCTATGACTTTATAGGTTAGATCAACTTTTTTTGAAAAGTACCTCTGGAAACAAGGTGAGAATCTTTATAGATTTGTTTAAAAAATAGAAATTAAAAAAATGATAAGAGGGTGGAAAAATTGAAAACACAAACCGATTTAAAGCAGAATATTGAAACAGGAAAATTAGTCTATATTGCTATGTTGATTGCACTTTCATTTGTTGGGGCTTTTATTAATATTCCAGGAACTTCTATAGCTTTAGACTCCATGCCAGGTTTTTTTGCCGCATTATTTTTAGGACCAGGAGTTGGTGCAGTAGTTGCTGCATTAGGACATCTTATTACAGCAGCATATAGGGGATTTTATCTTACTTTACCCTTGCATATTATAATAGGAATTTTAATGGCCTTTTCTGCTTATATGTTTGGCTGGATCTATCAAAGAACTTATGGAGTTATAGCTTCAATTATAGCTATAATATTAAATGGTCCAGTATCATTACTTATAATTGTTCTATCTTCATTTTTAATTGGTATAGAAAATGGTGGTTGGGTATTATTTACTACATTAATAACTCCCCTTACACTGGCTGCGACAGTTAATGTATTTTTAGCTTATGGAGTATTTAAGGCATTTAAGAGAAATAAAATTGGAGATAAGATATAAATATGTCAGTAAAAAAATTTAGGGATTTAACTTTGGTTTCAGTTAATGAAGATCAAATGTTGGTTATTGCTTGTGATTCTAGTGGGGCTGTAGGGAATAAAAAGCATGATAAAATACAGACAGACCCTGAGATCCTGGGTTATTATATTGCTACTGTGGCCTTGGCAGAGGTATTAGCATTTGGTGCTAGCCCAATATCAATTGTAAATACATTATCAGTAGAGATGGATAAAACTGGTCAACAGGTCTTACAGGGTATAAAGAGAGCAGTAAAACCCTTGTCCCTTCCAGAAGATATAATAATAACAGGGAGTACAGAAGAGAATTTTACTGTATGTCAAACAGGGGTAGGGGTTACTGTAATTGGTATAGTTAATAAGAATGTATGGAAACCTCATAGGACAAAGAAAGGCGCATTGGCTGTTGTTGTTGGACTGCCAAAGGTAGGGAATGAGGTACTAATGGCAAATGAGCAAGAGATACTAACAATTCCCACTTTGCTTAAGCTTAAGAAAAATCCTGATATAGAGGAGATTCTACCAGTAGGATCTAAAGGTATATTCTATGAGGCAAATAAAATGGCTAATACCAATAATCTAGAATTCGTAAAAAATAAAAATATTATGGTAGATCTAGATAAGTCAGCAGGTCCTGCAACATGTGCTGTGGTTTCTATAAGGGAAGGATATTGTACAATGTTAGAAGAAAACTGCCTGATACCAGTTAATAAAATTGGGACCTTTGTATGATAAAGATGATTTTGATAAAGAAGCCTTTTTATTTAAGAGATAAGGGTTTTATGAAAAGATAGATAAGAATAAAAGATTATTAGAGTCACTACTGAGCTGTAATTCTTTGATATCCTACATTTGTTTAAATACAGGTGTGGGATATTTACAAACTTAATTACAGGTTTTAGTTCAGTCTGTAAAGCCTTTATACACCAACTATCAAGAGCTTTTTCCATATCTTCTAAGGTGTCAGCATCCCCGATCATCTTTAATTCGTCTTTTAAAATGTAGACCTTTGATAGTTTTTCATTTAATTCTAATAATTTTTCTAACTTAGGTACTTCTTTATCTCTAAGGTTAT
>JBDNGI010000447.1:0-2961 GCA_041689345.1 Halanaerobiales bacterium | reverse complement strand
GCAGCATATTGACCTACTTGACTAAAATCAATATTTATAAGTTTTGGTATTGCTCCACCATTATCGGGAGTAAAAGTGAATCCACTTGCTGTAGTTGGAACTATTTCCCCTGTATCACTATTAAATTCTATAGTACCACTACCTGAAAAAGGAGGATCAGCCTTTGAACCAGTAACATCACTTATTTTCCAACTCCATTCATTAGCTTCAACTTTAATAAATTCTGTACTAACAGTATGCTCAGCCCCTAATGAATCGAAGACATCAATGGTAATTGTTCTTCGAGATTCTGGAGTAGGAGCTGCAGGATCAAATATAGGTACTTCACTATTTAAATTCTTTCCCAAACTCACCTTTGATGTGGCCTCAGCACCCATACTTGAACCTATGGGAATTACTACATCCTGTATAGTATCATTGGTACTAATAGTCCCTGCACCATTAGGAACCCAACCCTGCATTTTATAGCCATTTGTGGCATTTACTAGATTACCATTATTATCAAGGGTCATTGCTCCTGAACGAGTGTAAAAACTTTGCTTTCCATTATTGACTACAAAAAAACCATTACCATCTATTGCCAAATCAGATGTTTTACCAGTAGGTTGTAAATTACCTTGAGTATGATCAACATCAATACTTCCAACACCAACACCCAATCCAATTTGTTGAGGATTTGTACCCCCAACATTACCATCAACAGAAGGAGCGCTTGCTCCCTGCAGTGTCTGATTCAACATTCCTTTAAAAGTCACCCTACTGGTCTTAAAGCCTGTTGTATTTATATTTGCTATATTATTACCAATTACATCTAATTTAACTTGATGTGCCTTCAATCCTGACACACCAGAATACATTGATCGTAACATTATATGACCTCCTTGAGTTTAAACTGGTTGACACTTCCATCAGTTTAGTGTCAATAGGCCCCCTAAAAAGGTCCAGCCCAGTACCAGTTTTTCATTCTAATTAATTTTTCTTTCTACTTTTCTAATCCGTTTTTCTATTCCATAAAAACAGCACTATCTATATTTGTGAAAATTCTTTCGTCCATACTACTATTATCTACTGCTGTAACTACAGTCTTATTTTGAATACTAACAACATAGGCTATATTATTAACCATTATTAATGAATCTTTAGCACCCTTTTCTTCAGCTTTCTTTACCCCAGTTACCAATTGATTCAAATCCTTCTCAGAGAGATTAACATCTCTAGAAACCAGGCGGTCCTGTGCGTGTTTAGAAAATTTGACTTCACTATTTTCTTTTAATTTTTTCTGAAACACTTTAGCAAAAGAAACATCTGCCTTATTTTTATCTTTATTGATATTCTTCTTATTATTATCGTTCCTAATGGGGTTCAGACCATTATTAACTATAAGCCTATTACTCAAATCACTTCACCCCTTTTCAACATTCTTACCTTAAGTATTTATTGTATTGCTGTAACATCATTAATATCGATTTCCAAGTCATTATCAAGATATACAAAAACATCTCCACCTTCAAATGAAACCCTCTCGACTTTTCCTGTAATTACTTCACCGCTTTCCGCGTCTATAGTTTCTACTGTCTTTCCAACCATTGCAGCTCCTTGACTCAATGACTCAACACGTAAAATACTCTCCATATTTTTATTCATGTTATTCATCTGTTCCAAAGAACTAAACTGCGCCATCTGAGATATAAAAGCCTTGTTATCCATTGGCGAAAGCGGGTCCTGGTATCTCAACTGAGTAACTAATAACTGCAAAAAAGAATCCTTACCTAGACTTTCATTACCATCAGTTATAGATTGACTACTACCTCCATCGTTATCAGAATTGGCAGCCTCTGTAGCCTTATATCGCTGATTTGATTGTGTTGTATATTTGTTTTGCTCACGAACTGCATTAGCTGTCTCCTGTACAAATTGTGTCATTAATCCATTTGTCATTTTGATCCTCCTTCCAATTAATATTCATTTTATCTTTGCCAGTTTTACCCTTCTATCAAGCAAACTGAAATTTAAATTATGCAGGTTATCAAGTGTTATCACGTTATATTGCTTAATCAATTTGCCTTAATCATGATAATTAGGCATTAATTAAATTAAGCCAAATAATTTAACTTTTGGAAATCGCCATATGTCTGTTGTTTATAATAAGAGAATATATCCATCTCTAACTCTTCCTCTTTCAGAAATAGCTGATATAACTCTTCAGCTGTCATCCCGTCATAATTAGAATGCTGTTGTCCTTGCTGACCATTTTGTTGTTGCTGCTCTTGTTGGGGATTCCCTTGTTGGCGAAAAGCCGTATCATGATTATTAGTCTCTACTTGAATATGGCCTACATTATAGCCCTGTTTCAAGAAATTATTTTTAAGTAAATGTATGCTCTGTTCTAACTGCCCCTTTACTAAAGAACTATCTACTTTAAACTGTACAGAGACCCTTCCATCCACAACCTTCAAGTTTAACTTCACTTTACCCAAAGACTCAGGTTCTAATTGTATCTCTATCCTGTTCTTGCCTATTCTTCGGAATGACTCTAAGTTTTTAGCAACCTGATCATAGATGGCATTTTGCTGAGTATTACTAGTCTGTTTTATTTTAACAGGGTTGCTTTTGATGGTGTTTTCTTTTACCTGGCTAAGTTCCCCTACCAAAGAATTAGGATTTTTTTCGTTACTTTTCTTAGGCTTACTAGCTATCAAGTTTTCCCCAAAGCCCTTATTGCCCTTGTCTTCCTGTGAGAAAAGAAGACTATTAAAGTTTTTTGATGAAGACTCGGATACTTTGTACGGTGCAGCTTTTAGATTAGTAAGCTCGGCTTGCTTATTTTCTGCAACATCCTTATTTAAAATATTCTCTATAGGCATTTTTTTGAAGCCTTTCGATATTTGCAGATTTTCGCTCTGCTTTCCAGTAATTTGTTGACCAGCCTTATTATTATTTTTTTTTTTTATTATATCGCCT
>JBDNGI010000446.1:0-7648 GCA_041689345.1 Halanaerobiales bacterium | reverse complement strand
TTGCCATCAAAATCTTGTCTGAACGAAACGTTAGTGTAGTGAGTTTGATTTTGATACTTTTTGTCTGCAGGAGAAGCTGAGATTAGCACTTTTCCATGAGTGAGTTAATATCTGTAAATGCGGTCACTCAAAAAAGGAAATTCCTATATAATTAAATTATCCTGATTATCTAAAACAGGAAGACCGCCAATATTATTGTCAGATAAATAACGTGCTGCTTGTTGTCGTCTCAGGACTTACTGTAATAGGATTTCTAGACATTATGTCTTTAACTATCATTTTCTTCTTCCCCCTCTTTAATCAATACAATAGCTTGTGCTGCGACCCCTTCTTCTCTTCCAACAAAACCTAATTTTTCAGTAGTTGTTGCCTTAATATTTATTTTATCTTCAGATATATTAAGAATCCCAGAAATATTATTTTTGATTTGCGAATAATATGAAGCCATTTTTGGTTTTTCAGCCATTATAATAAGATCAATATTACCTATTTTATAATTCCCATCCAGAAGAAACTCATAAACTTCTTTTAGTAAAAGCAAACTACTTATATCTTTATATTTCTCATCAGTATCGGGAAAATGTTGGCCAATATCTCCCTTTCCTAACGCTCCTAGTATTGCATCCATCAGTGAATGTGTTAAGACATCGGCATCTGAATGACCACTTAGTCCCATCACTGAAGGTATCTCTACACCACCAATTATTAACTTTCGTCCTTTCTTAAATTGATGAACATCATATCCTATACCAACTTTCATCTAAATTAACCCCTTTTTCTCTGTCTAAGTATATTTTCTGCTATAATAAGGTCTAAAGGTGTAGTTATTTTAATGTTTTCATATGAACCCTCAACAATTTTAACTTTTTTGTCTATATATTCAAGTAAAGAAGCATCGTCAGTTACCGGTTGTTCTTCAGGTACATTTCGGTGAGCTTCCATAATAATATCATATAAAAAAGCCTGTGGAGTTTGAATTGCCATCAGGCTGCTGCGTTCTGGTGTATCCCGAACGATTTTGTGCTTATCTATACGCTTCACGGTATCTTTTAATCCAGTTCCTACAGCAATAGCAGTATGGATAGTTAAAGATTTTATGACTTTATTTAATAAATCCTGTGTTAATAAAGGTCTTGCACCATCATGAATTATGACATAATCAATTACTGGCGAAAAGGCCTTCAAACCAGCAAAAACTGATTCACGTCTGATCTTCCCGCCAGCAACTATTTTAATTCTTGAATCGGAAAATTTATTTATAATATTATTTTTACAATACTCAATATCATCCACATTTACTACTACAATTATTTGATCTATTTTAGTATTATTTATAAAGACAGATAAAGTATGTGTCAGAACAGGACGTCCTAATAATTGTATAAATTGTTTTTTAAAATTACTTTTCATCCTTTTACCCTGACCTGCTGCAGGTATTACTACTCCTATTGACATAAATTTTCTCCCTTAAACTATGTTTTAAAATATATTAAACAATCTGTTTTGTCGCCTTTGGCTTAGCAAAAATCATTCTACCAGCAGCTGTTTGTAAGATACTTGTAACTAAAACGGAAATTTTTTGGTTCATATATTTAATACCCTCATCAACAACAATCATTGTCCCGTCATCTAGATATGCCACTCCTTGACCGTCTTCCTTGCCCTCTTTAATAACCTTAACATTCATCTCTTCACCTGGTAAAACAATAGGTTTCACAGAGTTAGCTAATTCATTTATGTTCAATACTCTAACACCCTGTAATTCTGCAACTTTATTAAGGTTATAATCATTTGTAACAATTCGGGCATCCATTACTTGTGCTAATTTAACCAACTTGCTGTCAACTTCCTGGATATCGTCAAAATCCTGTGTGATTATTTCTACTGTTATATAAGGTTCCTTCTGCATCTGTTTTAAAATGTCTAATCCACGTCTTCCTCTATTACGTTTTAATGATTCAGATGAATCAGCTATATGTCTTAATTCTTCCAGTACAAATTCAGGTATAATGAGTATTCCTTCTAGAAAACCACTTTTAGAAATATCAGCTATTCTCCCATCAATAATTACGCTAGTATCAAGAATTTTATTACTAATTACACCATTATAAATATCATCATAATCGGTATATTTACGGTCAAATAATTTCATTATATCTTTATCTTTATATAGGAATAAAGTAAAACCAAGATAAGCAAATATTAAATTAATTAAGATACCAAGATATTTACCTACACCAGCATTTAAAATATCAGGAAAAGCAAGATTTAATAATATACCGAATAATAAGCCAACAGCTAATCCACTTAAGCCTACAGCTATTTTCCTCCACGAAATTTCTTTCAAACTGTTTTCAAAATTAATAATTAATTGCAGCAATTTCTCTAATAAATAGGAAATTAGAAAAAAACCAATTAAAAACCCTACCACGATGCCAGCAAACTGTACACTTGTAAACCAACTATCAATCTGTTCCCATGTAAAATCAGTCCCATAGCCTAACACATTGACAACTTCACTACTTATAATAGCTACAAAAATACCTAAAATAAATCGCATAATTTTTTTAAGCATAATTTACACCTCCTTCCAATTATTATTGCCAAGTTATTTAAAATGATACGTTTTATCCCAATTTATTCCTCTTCGTCTAGATTGGGATTATCATTAAATACATCACCAATAAGTTCTTCAACCTCTTCTTCTTCCAGATCTTTAGATAGAACAAGTTCACTTATTAAAATTTGACGAGAATTATTAAGCATTTTTTTCTCACCAGTTGATAGTCCCTTTTCATGATCTCTAATAGTTAAGTTTCTAACAACTTCTGCCACTTCATATATATCTCCAGTTTTTAGTTTCTCCATATTAGCCCTGAAACGTCTATTCCAATTTTGTGACATTTTACTCTTATCACCTTTAAGCAATCCCAAGACTTCATCAGCCTCTTCTTCACTTATTACATTTCTTATTCCAATTTCTTCGACCTTTTCAACAGGAATCATTACCTTCATTTCTCCAATGGGCAATTTCATTATATAATATTGCTTTTCATCACCAAGAATTTCTTTAGTTTCTACAGAAACAATGGTACCTGCACCATGATTAGGATAGACTACTCTATCACCTACGTTGAACATATTATCAACCCCTCTTATATGTATCAATCAACAAATTATT
Source organism: Halanaerobiales bacterium (assembly GCA_041689345.1). Taxonomy (GTDB): domain Bacteria; phylum Bacillota; class Halanaerobiia; order Halanaerobiales; family DTU029; genus JBDNGI01. The sequence goes on along the minus strand of JBDNGI010000446.1, from coordinate 4,467 downwards.
ATTCATAATAACATTCAGAATAATTATAACACTAGATTAAAAAACTGTCAATTAAGACGTATTATATATGACGGTCTAATAAGACCTGATCTCGTAAACGACGCAACCCTTCCTTAATAGCCTGTGCCCTAACCTCACCAATACCATCAACATCATCTAACTCATCTGGAGAGGCATTTATAATATTTTGCAAATCACTAAATTGATTTACTAAATTATCAATAACCGGCATAGGCAGTCTTGGTATCTTGCGTAACACTCTATACCCTCGAGGTTCTACAGATAAGTCCAAGGAATTCATACTTCCTCCATGACCAAGAGCCTTACTAATAGTATTTAATGACAACATTTCATCTGAAGACCAATTGGTCAACTCATCTAATAGTTTATCCGGACCTTTATCATCCTCATCATCATCTTCTTCAATAGCCATATAATCTTTAATCAAAAGTGTTACTTCATCTTTAACATTAGCTATTAATTCCTCTAACTGCATTTTAATTAAACGACCCTCTGTTCCCAATTCACTTATATATCTTTTGATTTCGCGTTCAATTTTAAGAACCATTTCTGCTCGTTGTATAACAGTTACCACATCAGAAATTGTCACAAGATCTTCAAATTCTAGAGCACTCAAATTTGTTAGCGCTTGATCAAGTACATTACGGTATTTCTCCAAAGTCTGCACAGCCTGATTGGCTTTTGACAAAATAACCCTAATATCCTCCAGTATATGTTTTAAACTACCTAAATATAGTGATATAATATCCCTTCTTTGTGAAATAGCTATTACAAGGTTACCCGTTTGTTTAGCGACCCTTTCAGCAGTACGATGTCTGGTTCCTGTCTCCTGTGATGGAATTGTAGGATCTGGTATCAATTGAGCATTAGCACATAAAATTCTATCAAAATTCTCATTAAGGACTATAGCTCCATCCATCTTAGCAAGTTCATATAAACGTGCTGGAGTTAATTCAGCATTTAGATTAAACCCTCCATCTACAATTCCCAATACATCTTCACTATCTCCAATAACAATTAACCCACCAGTTTTTGCCCGCAAAACATTTTCTAAACCTTCCCGCAGAACAGTGCCTGGTGATATCATCTCTAATATTTTTGAAAGTTCCATTTCTCTATCCATTCATCACCCCACCTCACTTAAATCTTCAATTTTTAAAACGCAATGATGATTTCAGTATAACCATATTCGATTAGGCCTCATTTATAATCTTTGCTAAGTTATGTATATTATTTATCCCAAACAGATTTAACTCTGGATCAAAATCTAAACCTTTTATATTTCCTTTAGGTAATACAATTTTATTAAAACCTAGTTTTTTTAATTCATTTATTCTCTGAATAATATTACTAACTGCCCTAACTTCTCCCGCAAGTCCTACCTCTCCTACAACTGCCATATTAGCCGGCAAGGCCTTATCCTGTTCACTGGAAATAATAGCAGATATAATTGCCAGATCTAAAGCGGGTTCTTCTATGCGAAACCCTCCAGTAATATTTATATGTACATCTTTTGCTTGAAAGTTAATGCCCAACTTCTTCTCCAATACTGCTATCAATATAGTGACTCGCTTATAATCCACACCAGTAGTTGCTCTTTGTGGAGATGAAAAGGTTGAAGGGGAAACCAAAGCCTGAACTTCTACTAGTAAAGGTCTGCTCCCCTCTATAACAGGAGCAATAATAGACCCCGAAACCCCTTTAGGTCTTTCTTCTAGAAAAATTTGGGATGGATTCAATATTTCCTTCATCCCATTATTATTCATTTCAAAGACACCAACTTCATTTGTTGATCCAAAACGATTTTTTGCAGCCCTTAAAAGTCGATAGGAATAACTCCTCTCCCCTTCAAACTGTAAAACAGCATCAACAAGGTGTTCCAACACCCGCGGACCAGCAAGTTCACCCTCTTTTGTAACATGTCCAATCAAGACTATAGGAAGATCTCTGGTTTTAGCTATTTTCATAAGGCAATTCGTAATTTGTTTTACCTGGGATATACTGCCTGGCGCCGAGTCAAGACGAGGGTCAAATATTGTTTGAATAGAATCAACCACCACAAGACTATATTTATCATTATTTAAATGAGCCATAATTTGATCAAACTCTGTTTCAGCTAAAATATACAACTCATCATCAACTGCATTAAGGCGGTCAGCACGTAACTTTATCTGAGGTGCTGACTCTTCACCAGATATGTATAATACTTTTTTGTATTTCTTACTAAAAAAGGGAAGCCGCCTGGAGTATCAGAGTTGATTTGCCGATACCAGGGGCTCCTCCCAAAAGAATCAAAGATCCGCTGACTATTCCTCCACCTAGAACTCTATCTAACTCTTGAATTCCAGTAGTATAACGAGAGTTTGCTCCAGCAGTTATTTTAGATATAGAGCATACTTCACTTCTAATAGTCAGATTTCTAGTTTTATTATCAGACCCTGTCTCTTCTCTAAATGTATTCCATGAATTGCATTGGGGGCATCGACCCATCCACTTAGTAGTACTATAACCACATTCTTCACATATATAGTTAATTGTATTTCTTGCCATTACAAATTCCCCACATTGATTAAATTTTTAATAATGATATATATATTAATTATATCATTTTTGTCAGCATTTTACAAGGGAGAGAAATGTGGTTAATTCAAATTAACTATCAGCAAATTTTAGTTCACCCTCAACTTCATCAACCTGAATAGTAACACCCTCTTTTATACTTCCATCAAGGATTTTTTCTGAGATAGGATTTTCCAATAATCGTTGAATACTCCTCCGTAAAGGTCTAGCCCCGAACTGAGAATCAAAACCATCTTCAGCTAATAGCATTTTAGCATTATCACTTACCTTGATCTCTATCTCCTTCTCATTTAAGCGTTTTCTTAGCTCATTTAACATTAAGTCAACAATCTGTTTAATATGTTCTTTATTAAGGGCATGGAATACTATAATTTCATCCAATCTATTGAGAAACTCAGGTCTGAAGGTTTTCCGTAATTCACCCATAACTTTATCCTTCATGTTTTGATAATCCTCTTTTTCATCAACCTGGGTTTTAAAACCAAGAGTAGATTGTTTTTCGATAAAATTAGCACCAACATTTGAGGTCATTATAACAACAGTATTTTTAAAATCAACCTTACGTCCATGAGTGTCTGTCAACTGACCATCTTCTAGTATTTGTAATAATACATTAAAGACATCAGGGTGTGCCTTCTCTATCTCATCAAATAAAATTACAGAATATGGTCTCCGCCTAACTGGCTCAGTAAGTTGACCACCCTCATCATGACCAACGTAGCCTGGAGGGGAACCTACCATCCTGGACACAGAGTGTTTTTCCATATATTCAGACATATCAATTCTAATCATTGCATCCTCATCATCGAACATGGATTCTGCCAGAGTTCTAGCTAGTTCTGTTTTTCCTACCCCAGTTGGTCCCAAGAATATAAAAGAACCAATCGGTCTTTTAGGATCTTTAAGGCCAGCTCTAGCCCTTCTAACTGCCTGCGAAACAGCACTAATTGCTTCATCCTGTCCTATAACGCGATTATGAAGCTCTTCTTCCAATCTTAATAACTTAGCAGTTTCCGCTTCTTCTAATTTTGTCACAGGAATTCCAGTCCAACTGGAAACAATATGTGCTATATCTTCTGGAGTAACCGTACTTTCGCTTCTCCCTTTATCTTGATGCCAGTTATCCTTTAAATTTTCTAATTTATTCTGCATATCTTTCTCTTTATCTCTTATTTCAGCTGCCTTCTCGAATTCTTGATTTTTTACGGCTGCTTCTTTTTCTTTCTGAAGATCTTCTAATTCATTATTTAATTCTTTCATCTCAGGTGGTCTAGTGTTATTACTCAACCTCACTCGAGAAGCTGCTTCATCAATTAGATCTATAGCTTTATCCGGCAAAAACCTATCAGTTATATAGCGATGAGACATATCTACAGCAGCCTTAATCGCTTCATCTGTTATTGCAACCTTATGATGTGCTTCATAGGGATCTCTCAGGCCTTGCAAAATTGCTATTGTTTGCTCTGGGGTGGTTTCTTCTACAAGAACTGATTGAAATCTTCTCTCTAATGCCGTATCTTTTTCTATATATTTCCTATAATCATCAAGTGTAGTTGCACCTATAGCTTGCAGTTCTCCCCTGGCTAACTCGGGTTTTAATATATTAGAGGCATCTATGGCCCCTTCTGCTGCTCCAGCACCAACTAATGTGTGAAGTTCATCAATGAACAAAATTATTTCTCCATTTTTGATAATATCATTCATTACAGCTTTCAGTCTTTTTTCGAATTCCCCACGGTATTTAGAACCTGCTACTATAGAACTCAAATCAAGAGCCACAACCCTCTTGTTGAAGAGAATTTCAGGTACATTATCAGATACAATCCTCTCAGCTAAACCCTCTATAATTGCAGTTTTACCAACACC
>JBDNGI010000445.1:0-6250 GCA_041689345.1 Halanaerobiales bacterium | reverse complement strand
GTATAAAAAACAAAAATATAATATCAACAAAAAATATAAAATGACATACATAATTATGACATATATCCATCTTTAGCGCAAGCTTTCTTTGATTATTAATAGTAACGGTGTTACTAAGGCTTACTTCTATATGTGGGAGTATGTGTTGCCAGTTTCGGAATAACTGTGACTGAAGTTTCTTTATTGCTTTTTTAATCTATTAATTATATAATTAGACATGTGATATTTTTACTAATAAAATTACTTAAAAAGGATTGATTTATAATGAAAAAAGCATCATTAATACTAATCGTATTTATTTCTGTTACATTATTAATTGTAGGATGTACTAATCAAGATACTAATCAAGATCTTTCACTTAAAATAGGTATTATGCCAGCAGTTGATTCTGCTCCCATACTACTGGCAGAGGAGCAGGGCTATTATGAAGAACTAGGATTGAAAATGGATATACAGATTTATAGAAATGCCAATAATAGACAGAGTGCCTTACAGAGTGGTGAACTTGATGGGACTATGACTGACTTAATTGCTTTTGTTAATAATGTGCAAAATGGTTTTGATATTAAAATAACTACAAGTACTGATGGCAGTTTTCCTTTTTTACTTAAAAAAGATTTTCAAGAAAAGGAAGAAATTAAAATCGGGATGATGGAGGTAAGTGTATCAAATTTCCTATCTGAGGAATTTTTGTCTGACGAATATAAAATGGACAAACTCTTTATACCTGCTATCCCAACTAGATTGGAGATGTTAGTTGCTGGGCAGATGGACATGGCCATAATACCAGAGCCAATGGCATCTATGGGGCAATTACGAGGTGTAGAGAAGAGGGTATATGAAAATCAGGATGATTATATGCCTGAAGCTATGGTTTTTACTGATAATGCTATCAAAGAAAAGGAAAAAGCGATAAAATTATTTCATCAAGCATACAATAAAGCAGTAAGGGATATAAGGGAAGATGATAGTCAAGCTCGTGATGTTTTGATAAGCCGTCTTGAATTGAAGAGTGAGATTAAAGATCTGATTGTTATGCCGGAATATCATTTAACACGAGTACCTGATCAGGAATATATAAATAAAATTGTTAATTGGGTTGAAGATGTACAGGGTAAGGAAATAGATATAGCTTATTCTGAGATGATTGAAAGGAAGTTTCTGGATTGATGATTACTGTCAATGATCTTTCTGTCAGCTATAGTGCTGATAATGAACAAGATGAATTAGCAATAGAAAATATAAATTTACAGATCAAAAAGAATAGTACTTGTGCTATTATTGGCCCATCAGGCTGTGGAAAAACCACCTTGATTTATGCTCTGGCTGGTTTATTAAAGGCAGACAAGGGTAGTATAAATATATTTGGGGAAAAGCAAGATGGTATTAGACAACAAACCGGTTTAATACTACAAAATTATGGTTTACTTCCCTGGAAGACTACTAGAGAGAATATAGCCCTAGGATTAAAGGTAAGAGGACAAACACCAGAATTACTAAACCATATTGTAGATGATATTTTGATAAAGCTTGGTGTTGCCGAATATCAGAATAAATATCCAACACAGTTGAGTGGTGGACAGCGTCAACGTGTTGCTATTGGTAGGGCACTTGCAATTTCACCTGATTTATTACTAATGGACGAACCTTCGTCTGCACTTGATGCCATTACTAAAGAACACCTACAAAATTTAGTTTTAAAAATTTATAAAGATAATCCTATGACTGTTATAATGGTTACACATAATATAGCTGAAGCGGTTTTTCTCGGCCAAAAGATAGTGGTCATGAAAAAATCGGGAATTAAACAAATACTTGATAATCCATACTTTGGTGAAGAATCATTAAGAGAAAAGATGGATTTTTATAAAATTTGTTTAGAAGTTAGAAAATGTCTGGAAAAGGAATGAGCGATTTGTTATTTAGAAAAGAAACCAGTGATAAAGATAGAAGAGATAAACACAAAAGAGATGAAGTTATATCACAAAGGATTTATAAGCTTTTTAAATATCTTATAACAAATAGGACTATCTATGGTTCACTTATGGTTATATTATTATGGTATATATTACATTATCTATTACAATCGGCGGTAGTCCCTAGTCCACATCAAACTATCTATCATTTTTTGATGATCTTTCCAAATACATTAATTATTCACCTAATTAGTAGTCTAGGAAGAATTATAGCTGCACTCTTGATATCATTATTTTTTGGGGTTATATTTGGTCTTTTATTAGGTATGAATAAGCACTTTGACAGTTTATTTACACCAATTGTCTATATTCTATACCCAATACCTAAGATTGCCTTTTTACCAGTTTTGATGATTTTATTAGGTTTAGGTAATTTACCTAAGATAATATTGATTACAATAATAATTATATTTCAGATTATTGTTACTACCAGGGATGCTGTTAAGGGTCTAAGTATAGAATTATTTTATTCAGTTCAATCCTTAGGTATGAACAAACTGCAGATATACCAGCATATGATAATACCAGCAATATTGCCTAAAATTCTAACATCTTTAAGAATAAGTGTAGGGACAAGTGTAGCTGTACTTTTTTTTGCAGAGAATTTTGCTGCCAGGTATGGTATTGGATATTTTATTATGAATAGTTGGTCAACGGTAGATTATTTAGGAATGTTTAGTGGAATATTGGCTTTAAGTATCATGGGTTTAAGTCTCTTTAAACTAATAGATTTTATGGAAAATAAATTATGTGCTTGGGTAAGTGTAAGTTAGTGGAATTTCTTCACCCAATTATTAGTATTTGAGTAAATTAAAGTTATCTTATTATATAATATTAGTTTGTTAAAAGCCCTTTTAGTTTGGGCTTTTCTTTTGTTAAATAATTCTGCTGCTTATCGCATATGATATATATTATATATAAGGAACTTCCCTAATAGTCTTGACTTAAGGGTGAGCTAAAGGCTGGCCTAAGAACAGGCACTGGTAGTCTTTTTAAGGAGGATTATAGTGAATAAAAGTATGCGATATAAAAGAAAAACCCAGATATTATTTTGTTTGTTTTTAATATGTTTTAGTCAGCTATTTTTTATAGATGAAATCGCAAAAGCAAGTCATCCATGTGAGTGTGCAGAAGATAGAATTATTAAATTAGAAGACCCTGTACTGATGGGTAAAGATGTAGAAACATTACAAAAGCGCTTAAAAGAACTAACATACTATCAAGGAGCTATAGATGGCCAATTTGGTCTTTTGACTGATAAAGCTGTTAAGGAATTTCAGCAGGATTATCAACTAGAAGTAACTGGAATAGTTGATAAAGATACCTGGAATATACTTGGTCATTTATCAGATTCAAAGATTACATCACGTAAAGGGAAACAACCCCAGGGAGAACTAAGTATAATAATAAATTTAAATAATAGAACTTTAATTTTAAACTCTGATGGAGAACCCTATAAAAAATACCCTGTAACTATAGGTAAGAAAGAGACTCCTTCACCAGTAGGTGAATGGTATATTAAAAATAAGTATAAAAGAATTGATGACGGCCCGCTGGGAAGCCGTTGGATGGGATTAAATGTTCCCTGGGGAGTCTATGGAATACATGGCACCAATAAGCCCTGGGAAATAGGTGTAGATGCAAGCCATGGCTGCATAAGGATGCATAATGAATATGTAGAAGAAATATTTGATTGGATAAAGTTAAATACTAGAGTAAAGATAGTTGGCCCAAAACCAGAAGTGACAATCAAGAACATTTTAAAACTAGAGAATATTGGTTATGATGTTATGAAACTACAAGAGCAATTAAGGGAAGAAAATTTCTATCATAGTTATCTTGATGGAACATATACCCTGGAAACAAGTGAGGCAGTGAAGGATTTAGAATCACAGTTTGATTTAAAAGTGGATGGAATAGCTGATTGGAATATATATGAGATATTAAAAATTAATTATGAATTTTAAATAAAAAAGTTGTAACTTAGTGAAGATTGAAATTTACTGGTTAAATATGATAAAATATAGTATATATATAAAAAAAATCTTATTGTTGGTCTTGTAGTCTAAATTTAGGTATGAAAATTGGAGATGAAATAATATGAGTCAGTTGGATCTTCTTAAATTAAGTTTTTCGAAAATGGAAAAATTACTTGTTTATCGCCAAATTATTAATGATAATTTATTTGCAAGAATACGGTCTTTAGTAATGTCTCTGGATACTAGTGGTGAGCAAGTTAATGCCTATTATCAAATTTGTTATGAATTAATTAGTTTTGCTGAGCAAGAAGGATTTGAAGGCGATTTATTACAAAATTATTTCTTGAAACTAATAGCAACAGATAAAAATTATTTTAGCTTAGCTTGCGAAAAGGACGGCTTTAATTTAAGTCCTAGTCTTTCTCAGCTTGCTATCCATGATCTCAATATATTAAAAGAGATATTTAAGATTACCTTAACTGATATAGGGATAATCTTAGGAGTAGGAGAACTTAGTTTTATAAGTCATTACTCTACTAATAATAAAAAAAATATGAATCCACTACATAGTAATTTTAGATTATTAAAACAGAGTTTTGCTGAGGAAACGACTAATCATATTGTAAAAAAATTAGCCAATTTTTATAATACTTGTGGTTGTGGAGAATTATGTAAATACTCATCTTTTCGCTGGGACAAAGATAGTGGTTTAATAGGCATAGCTGATACAGGCAGGATTAAATTTGATGATATTATTGGGTATGATCAGCAGAAAGGAAAATTAATCGAGAATACTGTAATGTTTTTGCAAGGGAAGAAAGCCAACAATGTATTATTATATGGTGATAGTGGCACAGGTAAATCTTCTTCGGTAAAGGCATTAATTAATAAATTTTCAGTAAGAGGGATAAGATTAGTGGAAATAAATAAAGATCAGATACAATTCATACCTAAAATAATAGATACATTAAAAAAAAGGGGATTATATTTTATTATATTTATGGATGATTTATCATTTGAAGATTTTGAAACTGATTATAAATACTTAAAGGCAGTAATGGAAGGTGGTATAGAAGGGAAACCGAATAATGTGATATTTTATGCTACTACAAATAGAAAGCATATTATAAAGGAAAAGTGGCAGGATAGAGATGATTCTGATATACACAAATCTGATGCACAACAGGAGAAGTTATCTTTGTCAGAAAGATTTGGTATTACTATTACCTATCTATCCCCAAATCAACAGGAATACTTAGAAATAGTAAAAAGATTAGCTGTAAAAAGTAATTTATATCTTCCTGAAAAAGAACTTATTGATCAGGCTTTAAAGTGGGAAAAATGGCATCACGGCCGTTCTGGGAGAACTGCACGCCAATTTATTAATTATTTAACTGGTAAAATTTAATAAAAAAGTTATTTGAATTTCAAAAAGTATATAGTAAAAGTCCGAGTATTATGCTATTTACTTCATTCATGAAAAAGTCTAAACCCCATTTACTCCTTGAATTAAGAAGCAACAAAAAATCAAATTGCCTTCAGCATAATCATTTAACGGTCGGTAAATTTGATAATAAGGATGATATAAACTTCAATAATTGGAAGAAGTTATAGATTTTATTAAAAGAAAACCCGATGGGCTTGCCCTTGGGATGAATTTTAATATTTTTAATGCAATTCGATATTGTATTAAAAATATAATATCCGCTAAAATTTCCATAAATTTTTTTGTTTACAAACGAACAAATGTATGATATAATAATGTAATAAGAGCCAATTAATATTTCTATTTCTGAAAACTGGAGGGATGAACTTGTTAGATCGCAATGAGTAATGATTTTAAAAGTTTAAGTCATTGTAAATACTTGGTACAATATCATCTTGTATGGTGCCCCAAATTTAGATTCGAAGTCATCCAAGAAGACATAGGACTATCATTAAAAAATATTATTGCTGACATATGCAATAAATATCAATATGAAATTTTAGAGTTAGAAGTAATGCCCGACATTCTCTTTGGAGTAAAGGATATTTTGTTAGTACAATTGGTAATGTAAGCTTTCATACTATTAAGAGATACATTCAAAATCAAAAATCTAATTAGAAGGGAGGGTTGGAATTATGCAGACCAAAATTGTAGATAAAGCGTATAGCTTTAGAATTATACCTAATAAAAAACAAGAAGAAATAATTAATAAAAATATAGGTTGTGCTCGCTTTGTATTTAACCACTTCCTGGATCAGTCTAAAGACGATAAATACTTATCGTATTCTAAATTTGCTAAACAATTACCT
>JBDNGI010000444.1:0-3445 GCA_041689345.1 Halanaerobiales bacterium | reverse complement strand
TTAGACGATGAAAATGGAAGTGACATTATTAGTGCTATTCAGGTTTCAATCCTTGTTATAGTGGATTTAGTCTTTAGACATTATGATACTATAGCTTCTATACCAAAAAAACATATGTTTCAATCCTTGTTATAGTGGATTTAGTCTTTAGACACATCATTTCTTCTCCCTAACAATAATAGTTTTGTTTTGTTTCAATCCTTGTTATAGTGGATTTAGTCTTTAGACCCGTTACAGATAACATTTCCTATCATAGCAGTCTTCATAGCCTTTTTCTGAGAACATAACTTCACCCCTTTTCCCTGTATATTTATAAATTAAATGGGTAATATAATGTTTTGCCGTAAAATACAACAGTCTTTAAACTCTTATCACTACTAAAGGAAAGAATAAGTGTATATTTATTCATCAATAATTTTCCTTCAGAATATACATTCTAAACTACTTTTTCTCTAATAATTGTACCAAATCCTCTACTTGTAGATTTTCCTAACCCAATGTATTCTGGTAAATAAACGTTAGAAAAGACATATCCAGTAAATCCTACCATGTCCTTATTTTTAAATTTTACAGATATATCCAATAATGAAGGTACTACATTTATATCTTCTTCTACCCACCAATCAATTTCACTAGCAAAACTTAATATGTTACCTGTAATAATCCTTTTGAAAAAATCCATTTTATCTTTTTTATGTGCCTTTATATATTCACTTTTATACACCTTATAATTTTCCTGACTTAATCCTAGCCAAGGAGTTATAAAACTATATTTATATACCGGCATCCCATATTCATTATTAATTTTAATAATTTCTGTATTTACAGACAAGCGACCGCTAGGAGAAACATATTCTTTATTTCCCAATGTCAACTTTTCTATTGAAAGAAAATGTTCTGTTATTAACTCAGCACCTTTATTAATACCAATTATAAATGGTTTTTTGTTTTTAATCTTATACTGTATTAAGGGATATCCATAGCGATAACTACCATCTTTATAATGATTATGAAATAATACTTCTTTAAAATTACTAGCAAAAAAACCCCGTAATTTATGTCCATATCTTAAAGATAAATTATCTTCTATATCATAAGTTAATGAAACTACATTAATCTCTGGCAAATAAATCACTCCTAAAGTTTATCCTATACATATATTTCTATAAGTACAGTCCAAACACCTTCTTTTATATTTAGTTCTTTTAGGAAAGTATCCTTTAACTATAATATCAACAATTTCATTAATAATATAATTAACTTTACTATAATCAGTTTTATTTATTATAATTTCTTTAAGTAAATTCTTGCTACGCACATAAACGATAAAGGCCTCTCCTACTTCTACGTTAAAATTATCTTCAATTAGCATACTATACATTACTGCTTGATACTTATGTGTAGAAAATGTTCTATTTTTATATTTAGCAAATTTGTAATCTAAAGGAGCTGCTGTTCCATTTTCCAAAAATAAGATCTCATCAACTATCCCATGAATCTTATATTTTTTTGAATATAATTTTTGTTCAAGCAGTTTATCTTGAACTCCTATTTTTTTCCGCAAATATTCTTTGTTTATACTTGCTTTAGATTTATGTACTTCACGCCCCATGATTACTTTAAACCGATTCTTTTCATGTTGTGGAATTTTTAAATAAGACATAAAATAAATAAAGCGAGGACAATATAAATATTCAATAACTTCAGATGGAGTTATACTAATATCATCATTTATCATAATATCACCTACACAAAAAAACTATTTATTTCATTATTAACCATAGCTTTATTAAAAGCTTGTCCTAATAATTCAACCTTTTTAAAATCTTCTTGACACATAGGAAAAACATAAATTGAATCTTCATCGGGGTCTATTATGTCTTCAGCAAATACAACTAATTCATCAAGTAAATTATTATCAATATTTCCTAAAAAAACTGATTTCTGTACTCTATATAAGCCTTGTTCAATAGCCTTATCAGATAATTTTTTTCTAATCCTATCTTCAGAAATATCATATATGTACCAGACAAGCATAAATCAACTCCCTTTCTCTATGATACTATTTGCTAGATTATGAGCATCATACTGAATTGTATTTTCAACCTTAATTTGTCTTCCTTTATATCTTACTTTTTCTTGAAAATATTCATTTAAATTTGTTAGCAATAATTTTTTACCTTCATCATTTAAGGTTAATCCACCACTTATTTTATCAAAAAATGATTTTCTCACTTTTTTACGACTAAATAACTTTAATACAATTCTATCTATATAGTGACGATATGGTTCGATAAAATCAAAAACAAATGACTTTTTATTATAACCATCTGTATGTAATATCCCGACATATGGATCAAGACCTGAAATTATAAGTGCTTTTTCTATCTTCCCATATAATACTCCATACCCGTAATTAAGCAAGCAGTTAAATTCATCTTTAGCTGGTCTAAAGCTCCTCCCTTTAAATTGATATCGATCTGGTAATAAATAACTTAAACAAGCAAAATATTTACGAGAAATATTACCTTCATATCCCATTAGACTATATCTTACATCATCTACTAATCCATCAATATTTTTCAATTTACTTTTTAAAGATTCTATTTCTAATATTTTTTCTTCTAGAAAATCCTGTTTCTCTTGACTTCGTTTTATGCCTAAATCATAAAGATGTTTAATCATATTATCTGTTTTAGCAATAAGCAAATCTTTAATTAAATTTGAGCCTTCTACTGTAGAAGATATTTCTAATTGCCGCCTTCGGATATAAGTGGTACTACCAAGTTTTGAATGCCAGACTTTACCTAAAGAACCACCAAACTGATCAAGAAACTGTATTTCAATATTATTCTCCAATGCTAATTTTACTGCATCAGTACTAATGGCTGCTCCAGTAGTAATTAGTATAGAATCTATCTTTTTCGCAGAAATTCTTCTTTTTTCATCTTCACTTTTAATCTCAAAAGAACTCTGCACAACATGCAGATAGCTACCATATGTATTTATAATTAGTTGCATAATATCACCACTTATAATTATTAAAAGAAACTACATACTTCTGTATTCTCTCTTTTGAATCCTGTTTCCTGCATATACACATCATTAACCTGATAACAACTAACAATATTAAAATTATTTTCAAGTTGATTATTATCTAGTTGTCTCTTAGCTACATATTTAGGAACTGTAATCACATAATTTAAAAAGTCTTTCTTTATACTTTCAAAAACAGATTTTCTTTTATTAAAATCTTCTGGATTATTAATTTTAATTTTATTAAGCTCTTGATATTTAATCCAGACCTCATTAGCAGTATCATCTAATTCAATAAATAAATTTACTGTTTCATAATCCTGCTCTATTAATTTAAATGTTATTCCATTTTCATTTTTATAAAAAGCAGATTCATATTTTAATTCCTTGATAAAAGAAAGCAAACTAT
>JBDNGI010000443.1:0-4295 GCA_041689345.1 Halanaerobiales bacterium | reverse complement strand
GAATATCCATTGCTTTATCTTTACTGAAATTACTAAATTGGCTTGCATATAAATCTACTACTTTACTAATAGACATACTTTTATAGAAATAATTTATCTCTGGTAAAAAAGCAATTTTTTCTTTAGTCTTCCTACTTGGATACTCTCCAAAAATACTTATTTCTCCAGCTGAAGGCTTAACCAAACCCACAATAGATTTTAATAGGGTAGATTTACCGCTACCATTAGGACCTATCAGACCAGTAATACTACCTGCTGGAAAATTTACATCAATACCCTTTAAGGCGTCTACACCTGGATAATTTTTAAACATATTCTTTATTTCAACAGCTGTATCTGTCATTTTTTACCCCCCTATTCTCCTTTTAAATTACCCGCTTCACTTTTAATCCATTTTAAAATTTCCTCTGTTGTATAACCTAGAGATTTCATTTCCTGTACAAATTTCGAGGCTGCATCTCTAGCCATTTCATTCTTAATATTTACAAACATCCTTTCATCCTCCTTAACAAAAGTCCCTTTCCCTCTTCTAGTTTCAACCAGTTCTAAAACTTCCATTTCACGATATGCCCTTTGAATTGTATTAGGATTAACTTCAATCATTTTAGCCATATCCCTCTGTGATGGGAGTTTACCACCAGGTTTCAATTCACCCCTAACTATCATTTTCTTGACCTGATCAATAATTTGTTCATAAATTGGTTTTGAAGCATCAAAGTTTACTTGCATTTTTACCTCCTTTCAGCGACAACAACTATCCAGCGAATTTATTTATTATATCTTTTTGATTCCTTAGTATATAACTTGTTTTTTATAGTGCACTAATTATCTAGTACACTATTATTATAAATTGTAAAGATTAATTTGTCAAGGGCATTTTTTAAAAAATAAAAAAATCCCCTTTTAAGAGGACATTATATCACATGTTATAATACTATTTTTTTATCACAATGGTATTATTAAGACTCATATTCTTATTTTTCAATCAAATACTTCCAGTAACGTCTAGGCATATACTGGCGTTGAAGACGTGAATTCTTTCTGTCTTTGATAGCAATATTATTATAAAATTCCTGCCATAATTCCTGATAAAAGGATTCCTCTTCTGTATAAAATATCTTATTTGGAACATCCATCTCTGTTATAAGCCATTCTTCTTTATTATAAACAGCTGCAACTTTTCTTTTTCGATCATGTATGATCCAATTCTGATCTGAAAGCCTCTGAGAAAAATGAGGTGCTATCAATGAAATTATGTTATAATCTGGTTCAAATGGGGCGTAAAAAACTCCCCCTTGAACTTTCTTAAATCTTAACAAACCTAAAATAAGGTGTTTTTCTTTACTAACCCTGCTGCTTATCTTACTTACTTGATCTACTAAATCATTATTCAAATAACCATCAATTCTTTTGCCTATTTTAAAGCCAAGTTTGAGGTATTGATATAATAAATATACTACATCTTTTTCTTGAGATAGGTATGCATTATAAATTTTCCTCAAAGAATTCAAGGAAATTTTTTCTTTAATGGCCTGATAAACACGATCTGACTTAGCCAAATCAGTCTTTATCTCAATCTTATTATCAAATAAACCATATTGGTAATTCTCATATGTAATAATCTTATCTGGTTTTTCCTTTGTATAAAAGGCTTCATAAACAGCAGTTAACACCCCGGGAAAACTACCATCATAAATATAATAATTCATCACTGTTTACCTCCAATTCAGGAGTTAAAAAACATTAAAGCAATTTAAACTTCATGAACTTTTTGCAAGTACCACTTGTCCGATGTTATGTAAAAATCAAGAATCATTTACATCTAATGTGTTTTCTTCAAGATAATTCGTTACTGACTTGTCCGTATTAGCCCAGGAATCATCCCTTTCACCAAATAATGACAACTGCTCCTGGCCATAACCAGTGACCAATCTACTTCTTACTAAATCTTCTCTTATAGGAATTCCGCCGTAATATTTCCCCTGACAGGTAATAAAATAACGGGCCCTTTTTAAAACCGTACCGAACTTCTTAAGATCAAAGAAACTAATCGATCCACTCCGCCGAGAACTAACAATTCTCTGAGCTGATTTAACCCCCATCCCCGGTACTCGCAATAAAATCTCATATTCAGCTGTATTGATTTCTACAGGGAAATTTTCTAAATGATTTAAAGCCCAATTAGCTTTGGGATCTAGTTCAATATCAAAATTAGGGTTATCTCTATCAAGTAATTCATCAGCCTTGAACTTATAGAACCTTAGTAGCCAATCTGCCTGGTACAATCTATGTTCTCTCAACAAAGGCGGTTTATTTAAAACAGGTAAATTAGGATTATCATTTACAGGTATATATGCAGAATAATAGACCCTTTTCATACTAAATTTATTATAAAGTCCTTCAGATATTTTTAGAATATGATAATCAGGTTCAGGGCTTGCTCCAACTATTAACTGAGTACTCTGGCCGGCAGGTACAAACCTTGCTAGTTTGTGATTTTTACGCCGTTCTTCTTTGTTTTCTACTATCTTTGTGCCAATACTTCTCATTGGATCAACTATTGCGTCAAATTCCTTCTCAGGTGCCAATAATTTTAGACTTTTACGTGACGGTAATTCTATATTAACACTCATTCTATCGGCATATTGCCCTGCTTTAGCTATGAGAAAAAAATCTGCTCCTGGAATTGCCTTCAGATGGATATATCCATTAAATTTGTATTCTTCCCGAAGAATCCGAACTGTTTTTAAAAGTAATTCCATAGTATGATCAGGACTTCTCATTACTGCAGAACTTAGAAATAATCCTTCTATATAATTTCTGCGGTAAAAATTAATTGTTAAATCAGCCACCTCTCGAGGTGTAAAAGCAGCCCTAGGTCTATCATTAGATACTCTATTAACACAATATGTACAATCATATATACAGTGATTAGTGAAAAGTATTTTAAGTAAAGAAATACAACGACCATCATCAGCCCAACTATGACAGATCCCTGCAACAGACCCATTTCCAATACCACCAGACTTGTTTTTTCGCTTACTACCACTTGATGAACATGATACATCATATTTCGCTGCATCCGCTAATATAGATAGTTTATCTAGCATTTCCATAATTTCCACCTCAACTAAACATAGTCATAAACATATAATCGTCTATAACATATTATAGCATACATCTGTTTAGTTATCAACCCTCTTAATTACACCTTTTACTCCCTGAATACCATATGTATATCTATTTTTTTAAAATTGTTTTGGACTAGTTTCTATGAGCAAATCTTCTTTATTTCGATTCTCACTCATTACAACTTCCTCCTTTTTAAATTATTGCTATTATATTATCATTATAAGCAAACATTCGATGTCAAAGAGCATTTATTGCTATAGGAATTAATAATAATCTATTTCAGTGTTGATAATACCGTTTGCATTGATATCTAAATGACCACTTTGTTCATTTTTGTTTAATGAAATCATTGCATTAAGGTCTCCCCCAACACCATTTAATGAAATATGTCTAATACCAACCCAGGTATCCATGTATTTCAACTTAGCGTCAATTCCCACTCCATTAATTTTAATATCTTTTAATCCAAAAACTTCCAGATCAAGATCTATTCCAGCACCATTAATTTTTATATACTCAGCTTCAACATATCCTTGACCTTTTATTCCTGCGCCATTTAACTCTATTTCCTGACAATAATATTCACCACTCATATCCACTCCAGCAGCTGCTATCTTTAATTCATCTGCAGATAGAATACCTGCTAAAGTAATTCCTCCAGCATTAATACTAATTAATCTATATAAATTTTTTGTTCCAATTACAATTTTATAATTATCACGATTAAACCAATTAAAAAATCCTTTTGTAGGAGAGGATATCGTTAGTCTACTGCCTAACCTATCAATTCTCAACTCTTCTGATATATATATATTCTAAGTCTTCATCAAAATATAATTCGGCACCACCAATGTCCATATATATCCTATTTTCCCCATCTAATTTAATTTCATGTAAATTATGGAGATTATCTTTACCCATAAAACCATCATTAATCTTAATTTTAGCAGCAAAAGTTATTGCTGAAAGTAAGAAACATAAAATAAAAACAAAACTCAAGATAACTTTAAAATTCTTTCTTTTAATCATTAATATCACTCTCCTATTTTAATAATAAAACATACGCTTTACTTAATAACGGCAATACTTAGTAATCTGGCATTTTAGTTAACATTCACTATCATGTAAATATTTTAAAGCCCCAATTAGATATAGTGCACTAG
>JBDNGI010000442.1:0-1944 GCA_041689345.1 Halanaerobiales bacterium | reverse complement strand
GTAAACCAGAGGTGGCATTTAGTTATGACGACCCGCCCAAGCATCGGGGAAGTCCAAAGCTGAGGTAGGGCGCTCTATTGCAGAGTGACGACGGGTAGCGCTGGTTAATACGTGTAACCGGAAGTGTCTATGTCAGATGGCGAGGTGTGATTAGGGTCGGAATGGTTGTAAGGTTCTTGTAATTGACCGAGGGAGGTCTGGTTAAGTTCTTCATTAAAGCTAATGAGGATAAATGGTGGTATAACCTGAAAGGGAAAGCCGAAATTATGCTTGGTCAGGAATCAGATAGTATCATAGTAGTGAAGAAGGTCGGGCCATTGACCATAAGGTGACTTGTGAGAGGATAAAACTGACTGGAGCGAAGGGTACTTGCGTAAAACCGAAATTGAAAGCAAAATATAGTTACTTGTCTGTTTAAAGTTGTTTAAACATTACTAGCAGGTAATGAGCTTGTTCGAGGGCATGAATGGGAAATAAATAACCACTAGTGAAGTAGAATAAAGATTACAACGACTTAAGTAGGTATATATCAAGAGGTGCGATTGGTGTAATAGCCTAGGAGCCTTGGACAGAAATATTTTTTAGAAATTTTATAACAAAAAGAACATTAGTTCTTAGGAAAAATGATTACCAATTAATGGTACCTAAATTTTGGTAAAGTACTCCCCTTGTTTTTTAAACATTTTTTTGATTAATTTGTTTGAAATACTTTTTTATTTCACCTTCTTTATTGACGGATTAACAATCCAACTTAGGCTACCCCTTGACAGGTGTTCGCCTCCATATTTTCTATCTTATTACGGGCTTCAGGATTGTTTTCATACACCTTATATAATTTACGCAGATTATGCATTATACAACGTAGTATAAACTCATTGCCAGCATTATCTAATCCGCGAGAATGTAATTGAACAAGACCATCCTGGTTTTTCATATTACCCCAGACTGGTTCTGATACTGCTTTTCTCTGGGAGAGTATTTCCTTACCTATTTCTGTATTAGCTTTTATTCCTGCTTCTTCTCTTAAGGGATCATTTTCTAATTCTCTAACTATTTTACGGATTCTATCTTTAGCTTTTGTACAATCACTTTGGGAGGGGCATTCTAAACATTCATCAGTTTTATAAACTCTATTCTGAGCACCCTCTTTAAGTCTATCTGGTGGTGTTAATTCCTTATTCTCAGGGCATACATAAATATCATTTTCTTCATCATATTTGAATTTATCTTTGGCAAAAGTACTTTCTGCTTGAGGTACTGATATATATAAATCTATATCATTGTTGTCTCCATATCTGATATTATCAGCTGAAAAAAATCCTGCATCTACTCCGATTTCGACTCCGTCTATGTTAACATAGTTTCTGGCATTTTCTATTGTGGGAATCAGAGCCTGTTTGTCATTAGAACAATTACTTGTATAGGCTCCAACTATTATATTTGCCTTTTGATCTACCATGGCAAAGTTATTATAGCACTGTTGAACTCCATGATGTTTAGTGACCATAATCTGCGATTCAGGATCAGTGAAATTAATCTGCTCTTTATCTGGTATAGGTTTATTACCATTTTCCTTTTTCCAGGCAGTTTCTAAATCATCTTTAGCGTTACTCATAGTTTCCTGACGGGATAATTTATGACCTATATCTTCTAAAGCTTCCTGTGCTTGATCATTATTTTCACTATCTATCAGTTCAAAAAGTTTTAATTGATCGGAATTAACTTCAATTTCTTTCATATTGCTATTTTGCTCTATAGGCAGGAATGGTTGACCACTAAAGATTGCTTCTTGTTTTGCTTTCAGTTCTTTTTGATGTAGAGATTTAGCTTCTTGATGTATACTTTTTGCTGCTAAAATTATTATTTTCTCAAGTTCTTTGTCACTAAGGTCTTCATATTCATCTAAATAACCAAGCATTTCATGTATCAAATTAGTTATTTCTG
>JBDNGI010000441.1:0-1448 GCA_041689345.1 Halanaerobiales bacterium | reverse complement strand
TTTGAATATTGTAGGGAATTTGGGCATAGAAATAGGTAAGATGTTTTGTGAGTGCTTGCGCGTCAAGTGCAATAAATGCATCAATAACATCTTCAGCTAAATCTCTGAGTTGAACGTCATCTTGATCATTAGTCATCGATGCAAAAATATAGTTAATTAATGAATTACGACATTCTTTGTTTGGATAGGTAAGATAATATTGTTCTTTACGTTTATCATAATTTCTGATTGTTAAATATCCGGCTTGAAAAAGAAGTGTTTCTAAATGAATTGTTCTAATTTCAAAAGTACCACTTTTTGCAGCACTTGCCGGCATACTATCAAATTTCATTACCGGATAATTGTTTGTTTTAATCAGATTTATAAGAAATGTTGGGGTACCACTTTCAAACCAATAATTATCAAGTCTGGAGTAGTTTAAGGACCTCCCGGCAGAATATGGATTGTATACTTTAACTTCCTTTTCTGTAAACCTGAAACCATTATACATCCTTCTGAATTTATCTTTTGCTTCTTCTACTGTCATCTTATAATTTTCTGCTAATTTACTAAAAAACTCACCAAAATAACTATATAGCTCTTTTTCCGTATATCCCATTATTTCAGCAAAGACAGGTTCTTTATCTATCTCTATCATGTTATTCAAAGTAGAGAATATGGATATTTTACTGAATTTAGAGACACCTGTGATAAATACCAGACGCAAATACCGCTCAAGGGGTTTTAGGTTATCATAGAGTATCTTTAAAAATTCCTGATTCTCATTTGCTATCTGCATCCTTTGCTTTTTCTCATCATTACCTGTATCTTTACCCAGGTGTGATATTATCGGCTTATCATATTCATCTATTAATACAGCAACACCTTTGTTATATTTTTTAGATAGTTTTTTTACCAATTCAGGGAACTGATAATATGCTTTTTTAGTTTCTATTTCAATATCGTAATTTTCTGCAACCTCATTCAGACTTTTTCTTATGCTTTCTTCCAATACTTCCCTATTTTCATTAGGTATAGTATTAAAATCAAGTCTTATCACTGGATATTCTTCCCAGTCCCAGTCCTGATCATAAACATATAAATCTTTAAATAATTCCTGCTTTCCTTTGAAAAAAGTCTCTAAAGTATCTATAAATAATGTCTTTCCAAATCTTCTTGGCCTTGATAAGAAATAATATGGTTCATTACTTTTTACAATTCTATATAAATACCTTGTTTTATCAACATAAATAAAATTTTGTTTTATAATTTCTTCAAAATCAGCTTTAGATACCGCAATTTTTTTCATATAGAATCCCCCTGATTAAACTTATTAGCATAAAATAACAATTAATAGCTCACATTTATTATACTTCATCTGCAAAAATTTATCAATTAAACCACAAGCTAGACCACTTTTAACTATTCCTGATAAGACAAAGAAGACCCCCTTTATTAAAACAGGAGGA
>JBDNGI010000440.1:0-5530 GCA_041689345.1 Halanaerobiales bacterium | reverse complement strand
TATGTCATTGGTATAGAGGATATTATTGTGGATCGTTTAAACCGATATAAATATTGGAGAGAATTTGATGATGAAGAATGGATTATAGGTATGATATATGTTAATTATGAGGACATTGATTGGGATTATTTATATAAGAAGTCCGGTGAAGAAAGAACAACTGATGAATTAAAAAGATATAAAGGTATCGTAGACAATAAACGAAACAGTACATAACTTTTATTATTTGCACTTAAAGATGATTCCCTACTTTTAAAGTGAGTTAGGGGATTTTTTTATGTCAGAAAATATCACATTGTAAAAGGAATTTATGAAAGTAAAAAGAACTAATAGGTAAAGACTGTAAAAAAGTCCAAATCAATGGAGGTAATATAAATGAAACCTAAATTAGAATCAGCATATATCTGTGTTGAAGATATGGAAAGGGCTGTGGACTTTTATCAATGGTTTTTAGATAGAAGGGGTGTCAAAAAAGGCGATAGTCTATATATGTTTGATATAGATGGATTTAGACTATTTCTATTTGATCATACTAGAGAAAATGAAACTGTTCAATATGGAGATAATTGTTTGATGAGCTTTGAAGTGGATAATGCTGTGGAAATGGAAAAGAAATTGGTGAAGAAAGGACTAAAGATTGTTTTTCCATTGAAAGAGATTATAGATAATATTGTTTTTGAATTTCAAGATACTGAAGGGAATCATATAGAGGTTTTCTCAATTACTAAATCCTAATAAAATTATGATTTTTTATAAGTAACTGGCCTTATATCTGGCTGATGTAAGTCTATATTCTGTAGTCTGGGCTATACCTTTTGGTGAAGAAGACGTAAATAATATGCTGAAACTTGCTGAGATGATATTTACTGATTATGATAATTTTAGGACTGTAGTACCGTGTTGGTTTTCAGAATAAAGTTTTTATAATTTAAAAAGTGAGGTCGATTAATTAATGAGTATAAGAATTGAAAAGGCAGAGAAAGCTCATATAATTCCAGCAACTGAACTGGTAATGAAAGCATATCAGGAAGAACTCGATTCAGTTTCCTTTTTACCAATTGAAGATAATTACCAGGAAATTTTTCAAAAAAGATAGAAAGCCTATTTTCCATTGGTTCAGGAATAGTTGCAATTAATAATAATAAATTAATAGGTTTTCTTGCAGGGACTCATGGAACCTGGCTGGCAGTTATTTTGAATTATTATGATGAGAAATATGATTTGGAGTTCTGGAAAACCCTTAAAATACCTGATTACTTTTTATTGAAATTTACTGATGGGGATTTGAAGTATATAGAACGATTAACAGATATATTGGAGTGATTAATATGAAGATAGTTTATTTACGAGATTACCCAGAATATGTTGATATTGTTATTGACTGGATCTATAATGAGTTTGTTATAAAAGAGGGTAAAAATAAAGATAAATCCAGGATTAAAGAGTTTTTTAGTAATACCCATTCTGATAATTTTCCTATCACTTATGTAGCTATAGAAGGAAAGGAATGTCTGGGTACTGTTTCAATATTCGATAATGACTTAAAACCCAGACAGGATTTAAGTCCCTGGTTAGGAGCTCTATATGTTAGTGAAAAACATAGGGGTAAGGGGATAGCAGCAAAATTAATAGATAAGGTTTTAGAAAAAGCAAGTGAAATGAGATATACAAAAGTATATCTTAGAACAGAGCATACAGCAGATTATTACAAAAAGAGAAATTGGAGTTTTGTAAGTGATGAAGTAGATATTGATGGCCGGAAAACAGAAGTATATTCTTATCAAGTGATTGATGACAGGAAATGACAGCTTAAAGATTTGGAGGGTTGAAAAGTGAAGATAGAGAATTTAGGTTCTGGAGGGGCGATCACAACACCCCAGCCTTTATGCCAATGTAAGGTCTGTAAGGAAGCGAGAATTAAAGGTGTTCCATATTCACGGATGGGTCCGAGTATTTTCCTGCATGATATCAATTTATTAATAGATACACCTGAGGATATAAGCCAGCAGTTAAATAGAAGTGATATTAATAGTGTTGATTATTGCACCTATTCACACTGGCATCCTGATCATACAATGGGTAGACGAATCTTTGAGATGAATAAAGACTGGTGGAACTATCCTCCTGAAAATAAGAAGACAAAAATATTGATTCCCGAGGGAGTTAAACCGGGATTTGAAGAATGTTTAGGTATCATGGAACACCTCAATTACTTTCAAGAGATAAATATTATTGATATAGAAACTTTAACTGATGGGCAAGAATATAGAATAGGGGAGTATCTAATAGAGGCCATACGATTAGAAGAGGACTATGTATATGGTTTCATAATTTCTAATGATACCACTAAAGTATTAATTATCATGGATGAACTGGTAGGCTGGAAAGTTCCTGATGATCTTAGCCAATTAGATTTAGCAATTTTACCGGCAGGTATATTTGATACTAATCCCTTAACTGGAGTACAGAATATAGCGGGAAATCATCCTGTACTGGAAGAAGAGTGTACATTTAAAGAGACTATTGAGATAGTTAAAAAGCTTAATGGAGATAGGATTATTCTGAGTCATATTGAGGAAGCGGATAGACTCTCTTTTGATGATTTGAAATTAGTTCAAAATATGTATAGAGAAAAGGGGATAGAGATAGAGTTTGCCTATGACAGGATGGTAATTGAGGTGTAAATACCCATAGTAGGAGGGATACTATGAATCATTACATACCTATAAAGAATACAATTAAATACTTAACAATATTGCTTGTCTTATTTATCGGACTAACAGCCTGTGCTCAGGTAGATAACCCGGAAAGCGAAGAAAGCCAGAAAAATTTAATTCTTAAAGCATATTTCCCCCTGCATCAGGGTATGGAATACTCATATGCAGGAGAAGGTAATGAGTTTGCACCCTTTACGAGAAAAATTATGTTTGTTGAGGATAATTACCTTCAGCTTACTGATAATAATGGTGGTACAGTAGTTGTTAAAATATATAAGTATAATGACAAGGAGATAACAGAGGTCTTCAGTGAAGGTGAGTTTTATGAGGATGAGAATCTTATTCCTGATGTTAGAAATAATGAAGATAAGGCTGAAATAATTCTTAAGGCTCCTCTTGAAGTGGGAAAAAGTTGGAGCAGTAATGATGGGGATCGGGAGATAGTTGCAGTAGATCAGAAAGTAAAAGTACCGGCCGGTACCTTTCATCAGGTTATTAAGATAAAGATAACCTATACTGATAGCAATAATACCGGATATGAATATTATGCCCCCAATATTGGTTTAATTAAGAGTGAATATCTTGGTGAAGGATTTAAGATAATATCTGAACTGGAATCATTTAGTTTAAATGATGAGCAATAGATTTATGAAGGAGATGAGTCAATTAAAATGAGTAAAGTAAATATTAAAGAAAAGTTTAGTCTGATAGATAACTACTGGGATCCTAAAATCATTGGTGAAGTAAATGATATGCATGTTAAGATTGCCAAAGTTAAAGGTGAGTTTGACTGGCATCTACATAAAGATGAAGACGAAATGTTTCTTGTTATTGAGGGAGAACTCCTGTTAAAATATCGTGATAAAGAAGAACTGTTGAAAAAAGGGGAAATGGCCGTAGTTTCAAAAGGTGTAGAACATAAGCCGGTTGCTGATCAAGAGACACATATATTGATGATTGAACAAAAGGGTACATTAAATACCGGTAATGTCAGTAGTGAGAAGACCGTAGATGAACCTGAGTGGATTTAGTAAGTTAAATACATGTCATCGTTGTCTTGGGCTGTACTTAATAATGTCAAAATCTATTCAGGATATAGTAAATTCATAACTTCAGTAAATTCACCCCAGGATGGGTTTGTCCTTTTCTCATAATCTGTTAAATGATATTGATATCTATATAAATCTAGCAGACTAATCAAGTTCATCTATATCTTCGGAATTAACTTTAATTTCATAGCCGAAATCTTCAGGATTTTTATTAAAAATAGTCAGTGTATCGTTAAATTTATCTTCATCTATAATATTATCTTCGAAATTACGAATGATATATTCTATGTTTTTGGCTGAGGTACCAATATCTTCGGTACTAGAATTAAGTTTTATAAATATCTCTTTATTAATAGCTTTTCCTAATCGTCCATACTCACCATCCATGTCTCTTTCATTAATTTTATATAATTGCTCATATTGTTTGTCAGAAATAGCATTAATTTCTTTTAGTCGTTTTACAAGTGAGTGGTAAGGCAGCCACCAGGTGCAGTGAAGTCTAGCTATGAATCTTAGTAAAGTCTTGTTCTGTATATTTTCAAGTGAAGATGATTTGAATTCATCTATAACTATACTTTTTAGTATATCTTCAGGAAGCAGAAATTCTGCAGCAAATAGATTAGCCTTTAATTCGGTTATATTATCATCATCTTCTGATAAACGACCTAGATGTGAACCTGTCTTTGTAAAATAATGATAAAGTTCATGAGCAATAGCAAAGATTTGTCTATCAAAAAAATGAGCAGTATTTAATCCGAGGAAAACTAGTTCTTTGTTATTTTCTGAGGAATACATAAGCGCAGCAGAGAATGCTGGTTTTTCACCATCTGATTTTATAGGATATTCTAATAAAAATATATTGAGATCATCAAGAATAGTAAAAATGTCATTAGCAATGGGAGCCTTTCCTATAAATCCCAGTAAACGACGTTTTTCTTCTGCGAGTTTGCATATTTTTTCAATATCAATTTCATTAAGAGGATTTAATTGTTTCATTTTCAGCTTTACTCCTTAGTATTATTTGCTGTCTTAAGGTTAACATCATACTGAAAAGTTGTTCTACGCCTTCTTTTTCATTTTCACCCAATGCTTCACTCTGCAAGGCAACAAATGAGTTTTTTTCCTGTTTTTCAATAAACATATCTGTAATATCAAATTCCAGAGCATTGGCCAGAGATTCAAATTGAGTAATAGAAGGAATATAGTTTTGACGTTCTATGCGTCCTATCATAATTCGATTAATACCAGTAAGTTCGCTCAGTTCTTCCTGTGTTAGTTCTTTTTCCTCTCGTTTTAACTTGACAGTATCTGCAAGTTTAGAAGCGGATAAAGTTTTCATATTAGGGCCTCCTTTCAGTATACAGTATGACATTTCTTAATAATATGATACTATAAGTAACAATATAAGTCAATATTTCGATCTTTATCACAAGTATGATTATAGAAATGTAATCTTAAATAACATTAGTATCTTTGTAAAAATTTTACAATATAATACAGAGTTGGTGATACAATGAATAATATTGAAGTCGCTTTTTTTGATCTATTCTTTACACTAGTTAAACCTGCTTATGCAGAAAATGAAGAGGAAAATGAATACTATGATTGTAACCTTAGACTATTTTCTCCTGTGATGTTTGAGTCTTAAAGCCTAATAAATAAATCTATGATATAGGGCTGAAAAATATGAGAGTAGAAGCAGAGAATGCTGTTTTTATTGGTGATGGGGGTTCAAGGGAATTACAGGGGATCAAGAGGATTTTT
>JBDNGI010000439.1:0-4639 GCA_041689345.1 Halanaerobiales bacterium | reverse complement strand
TTTCCATTATAAAGCCTTCTTACTATAGCAAATACCGTATCGAAAATTGGAACACCAAGGGCTAAAACCGGAACTATCAAAGTTACAGCGGCAGCACTTTTAAGAGCACCAGAAACGGAAATTGCTGCTAATATAAAACCCGAAAACATTGCACCTGTATCCCCCATAAAAATTTCTGCTGGGTTAAAGTTGTATTTAAGAAACCCAATAGAACTACCTGCCAAAGTTAGAGCCATAACAGCTGCAACAACCTGGTTTTCCTGTAAGCCTACAAAAAATAGGGTTAAAGCTGCAATAGCAGTAATGCCAGCGGCAAGTCCATCTAATCCATCAACTAAATTAACAGTATTAGTTACACCAACTATCCACAATAGGGTTAGTGGTGTTCCCCAGTATCCTAAATATACCATACCACCAAAGGGATTAGTAATAAACTCTATTTTAACACCACAAATGATTAAAACAGAGGCTGCTACAATTTGCCCTAACAACTTTAGTAATGGTGGAATCTCATATAAGTCATCTAAAATACCTAAAACTAATATTAACGTCCCGCCAAATAATATCCCTAACAGCATTTTATTAAACAT
Source organism: Halanaerobiales bacterium (assembly GCA_041689345.1). Classification (GTDB taxonomy): domain Bacteria; phylum Bacillota; class Halanaerobiia; order Halanaerobiales; family DTU029; genus JBDNGI01. Next base: position 4,049 of record JBDNGI010000439.1, on the reverse strand, counting down.
AGTTAATAATAAAACAGGGATTAGAAAACCAATATATATCGCTATACCCCCCATAGTTGGGATAGCCCTTTTATTAATTCTTCTATTTCCCGGCATATCAACCGCATTAAACCGAACAGCTAATTTCTTTACCACTGGAGTAAAAAAATAGGTTATTACCAGGCTAATGATAAAAGCACCAATATAAGTCTGCATCTAGCACCCCTCTTTCCAACTCTCATCTTAACAAACAAATCCTAAATTCGCAAAGGAAATATTTGGGCTACCTAGTTCCGTATAAACGATCACCAGCATCGCCCAAACCAGGTATTATATATGCATGATCATCTAATTTTTCATCAATAGCAGCTACATAGATATCAACATCAGGGTGGTCCTTCTGTACTCTAGCAACACCCTCTGGTGCAGCTATTAAACACATTAACTTAATACTGCGTGGATCCCTCTTTTTTACAAATCTTATTGCTGCAGAAGCTGAACCCCCTGTTGCTAACATAGGATCAACAACTATTAAGTCCCTTTCATCAACATCTGTAGGCATCTTACAGTAATATTCAACTGGCTCCAATGACTCCGGATCACGATAAAGACCAACATGCCCTACTTTTGCTGAGGGAATTAGCTTTAAAACCCCATCTAACATACCCAGACCAGCCCTCAATATAGGAACAATACCTAATTTTTTGCCTTCAATCATATTAACCGTTGTTTTTTGAATAGGGGTTTCTATTTCAATTTCCTGTAAAGGCAAATCTCTTGTCACTTCATAAGCCATTAAAGTTGCTATCTCATCTAACAGTTCCCTAAACTCTTTTGGACCTGTATTTTTGTCTCTTACCAAAGATAATTTGTGTTGAATTAAAGGATGATCTATTGTTGTAACATTACTCATAACTTTAATACTCTCCCCTTTCAATTTCACTGATTTTATTTATTCTTTTCTGATGACGGCCTCCTTCAAAATCTTCTCCTAACCATACCCGGACTATTTCCAGAGCTAGTCCAATTCCAACAACCCGAGACCCCATGGTTAGGACATTACTATTATTATGATTTCTAGTAGCCTTAGCAGAAAATACATCATGACACAATGCAGCCCTGACACCAGAAACCTTATTAGCAGCTATAGACATACCTATACCTGTTCCACAAACTAATATTCCTTTATCATATTCTTCATTAGAAACAGCGTTAGCAACCTGATATCCAAAGTCCGGATAATCAACTGAATCACAATTATCTGTACCCATATCTTTATATTCATATCCTTGTTTTTCCAGGTATTTTATTATCTCTTTTTTTAGCTCAAACCCAGCATGATCTGAACCAATAGCAATTTTCATTGTATCACCTCTATAATTATTATTCGTCAATGTTTTAGATTTACCTGCATCTTCATAAATAAATTGATTCAATTTCCCTACAATACTACTAAGTTGTTCTTTTATCTCCTCTTTTGTTTTTCTGTAGACCTCTTCTGAGTGACCATATGGATCTATTATATCATATCCTTTTTCTAAAGATACAAAGCCTTTTAAAGTATAGATTTTATTGGCATATTCCGGATATTTATCCTCTAAAATCCCCTTGTGTTGTCGAGTCATCGTTAGTACCAGATCTACCTCTTTTAAAAGCCCCTCTGTAATCTGTTGGCTAATGTGATTAGAGGAATCTATATTTTCTTCTTCAGCCAAAATTTTATGTGTGTTTCTACTGGCAGTCTGTCCAGGAGTCACCGATAATCCAGCAGATATAGCCTGCCAATCACCTAGATCTTTATGCTGATCAATAAATTTATTGAACAGTAATTCCGCCATCGGGCTCCGGCAAGTATTACCAGTACAAACAAAAACTAATCTGTGCAAGGATCTTCCCTCCTAATGATAGCCGAAATCTATTTATCTGACTTTATTAAAAAAAGAGCAATTCGGCAAGCAAAAAATTGATTATAACCTTTATCAAATTATATTCAAACTAAAGCCAACCTGCAAAATGAACACCTAAAAATACAAGAGCAAAGCCCCCCACTAATTGAGCATGGTCTCCCAGAAAGCGGCCAACCTTAGCACCAAAATAAAGTCCTGATCCCATCATGAGTCCTGCTGTAATACCAATAATAAGTGTGATAACAAAGTTTATATTACCCAACATTCCAAGGCTTATACCAACCGAAAGTGCATCAATACTCACACTAAAAGCCAAAACTATCAATCCCCAACCCTTTACATTAAAGTTACACAATTCTTCTTCTGTTTCAATCCATCTTTCAATAATCATATAAAATCCAATAAGTATTAGTAAACCTGAACCTACTAACCCCAATATACCATCTATATTACCGTCAATTTTAAATAAGTAAAGTAGTATATCTTCAATAAATCTGCCCCCATAGATACCAAGCAGAGGCATTATAACATGAAAAATAGCTATTACAGCACTTATTCGTAAGATACTCTTGTTAGCAAACTGTTGAATACCACAGACTATCGCTACAGAAAATGCATCTGTTCCCAATGCGATAGCAAGCGCAAAGGTTTCCCATATACTCAAAATAATCTTCCCCTTTATAATGTGGTATTATCCTTGTAAAACTATTGTTATAAGTCACATTAATTTTATTACAAAATATTGATTAATAATATATACCTTATTTACCCTGCATTTCCCTAGCATAACATAGTCTATGTATATGTATAATACCTTTACACTATTCCCTACTACTTGCCTTATACAATCTATTCATCACCGCTTCACCAATGCCCTCCTGTGATATAGCCTCAATATAAACAGATTTTAGAGATAAGCTATCAAGACCACGTAATAGATCAAAAAGTCTTGCCGCAATTATATCTGCTTTATTTCGCGGACCCATCTTGATAGTCTTAACGCCTTTTAAACGGGAACGATATTTTGTATAAGATTCATCACTAAGAACAATACCCAGATCACTATCAATTCCCTTATCTATCAATCTCTTCAAAGCCTGTTCATTTTCAACTATAATTATAGGGGTTTCTGGTGAGTAATGCCTGTATTTCATTCCAGGAGATACAGGTCTTTCTGTATCATAATCTGAGTTCTTGCTCTTTTTTGTATCATTATCTAAGTTTTTCCTCAATTGGATATCTCCATTTGTATAATTTTCTATAGATATTTTTTTATTAATATTATCTTGTTTATTTAAAGTTTTTGAACTTTCATCAATACTTAAGACTTCCTGAACTTTTTCTCTACTTATCCCACCAGGTCTCAATATTTTTAAGATACCATCCCTAATATCAATAACAGTTGATTCAAGACCAACCCTGGCTGGTCCTCCATCGAGAACAAGTGGGATCTCCCCTTGTAAATCATCTAGAACATGAGAAGCACGAGTAGGACTTGGCCTTCCAGATATATTTGCACTAGGTGCAGCTATGGCTAATCCGGACACCTCAATCAATGCCCTAGTCAAAGGATGTGAGGGCATTCTAACAGCTACACTATCTAAGCCTGCAGTTGTTGTCATCGGAATCATATCTGTTTTGTCGAATATAATCGTTAAGGGTCCTGGCCAGAAATTATCTATCAACTTTCTAACTATACTACTTAATTCACCGCGAACTATATTTTCCAATTGCTGGAAGTTTGAGATATGTACAATAAGGGGATTATCCTGGGGCCGCCCTTTAGCCAGATATATTTTTTCAACTGCCTTTTCATTTTCGGCATCAGCACCAAGGCCATAAACTGTCTCTGTAGGAAAGGCAACTATCTGCCCCTGTGTTAATAAGTCTGCAGCTTTTTTTATAGCAGGGTCTTTGATTAATGCTTTTATGTCATTTTTTTTTATTAAATTATAGTCAATCTTGTAGAGTTCTGTATCGAATTTTTCCATAATTATTCCCCTTTGAATACAATGACGATATGTCAGCCTTCTATGACCGGAAGGCAAAAACCATCCTGTCCTGGTCTGAATAATCCTTTTCTATAGAAATATTATGCCAGTTTGAATTAAATAAATCTATAATTGATTTCCCTTGATTATACCCTATTTCCAGAGCCAATAG